>JAJZCS010000033.1 GCA_021829055.1 Pseudomonadota bacterium | reverse complement strand
GATGCCAGCGTTCACCGTCAGGACCGGTGCTGTCGTGATACCCACTGCTCAAGCAATTCCTGCAACAGGTCGGACAGGTCTCGATTTTCATCCTCGCCCTGCCCCGCCCGCAATATCATGAAGGCATCGCGATGCGTCTGTTTCCTGAGCAACACGGAGAACTGCTTCCATGCTGGATCACTACGCTTCCCGTGGGGTCGGCCCAAAGATCGGACGACAACCGGCGGCACCTGTACCTCGGCGCGCTCGGGGGCCGGCTCGGCGGGTGATGCCGCCGGCGTCGCGTTCTGAAAAATTCCCGCGAACTTGCTTTCGGTAGCTTTAGCCATCGGTCATCTCCTTCCCCGCCGCCTGATAGGCTTCCCAAGCTCGCTTGGCGCGAGGGTCATGCTGCACGCCATAGACGGGGACACCCTCGGCTGCCGCCCGCTCGAAAGATTTGAGGCGAGGAATCTCGGCAGCGAAAACGGGGATTTCCTCGCGCTGCAAAACCGCGCGGAGTTGGGGACCGTCCGTCTCAGGCGGCGGTGGCACCTTGGTCATCAGCACCCTGTATTTGTCGGGGGCCAACTTACGCGCCGCCTCAAGGGTCAGGATAAGCGCATCCGTGTCCAGCGAAGCGGGCACGGTCGGGATCACTAACAGGTCGCACCCCTTCGCCAATGCCTCGAAGTCGGCACTGCCAGGGCGGGCCTCGGTATCAATCACGACATGCTGGAAGTTCCGGGCCTGATAAGCTCCCTCTTTCTCGTCTACGGTCTGGAACGGAAAACCTCCGCGCCGCCCCCATGCGGTCGCACTGCGATTCGGGTCGCCGTCGATCAGCAAGGTCGAGGCGAGGCTTTGCAAATAGGCGGCAAGATGAACAGCGGTTGTCGTTTTGCCCACCCCTCCCTTGTAGCTCGCCACGGTTACAAACATTTTCAGCCTCCACAATTTTAACATTTCATAATTACAAAACTATGAAACTCACGATTCCGTGATATCGTAATTATGTAATTCCAAAATTATGGCATTTCATAATTACATTCAAACGTTATTTCACAGGTATGGCAATACGTAATTTTGTAATTATATAATGGAGAAAGCCCTTTGTCCGACGCCGCGCAGCGAGCGCGCGTCGATTTTTCCGGGACGCCCTTCGTCCCGACATCTTCGGCGGTCATGGCGCACAGGACGGGTCAAGGATGCCCGTAGGGCACCGCGTAGCGGCGCGCAGCGTCCTTGACGCGGCCGAGCACCATGGCACACGCTTTCCACTCATGGTCAGTGCCCCCTCGACCGGCGCGGGCTACTCTTGCTGTCCTTCAACCCCCAAATCGTGCGGGCCAAGTTGAGAGTTCCGGCGCGGGCGCGCGTGACCATGCCGTTGAAATACCCTCCGGGCGTCGAGGTGAAATGCTCCTCCGGCTTCATCGAGACGATCGCCAGCGCAATCGCGGCCTGTTCTCGGCCCATGGCAAGACAGGCTTCGCCCCAAAGCGGTTTCGAGACGCCAAGATCATGCCGCAACCAATCGGCCGCCTCCACGATATCGGGCCAAGTGGGAGAGGGGGATCGCAGATAGGGCCGCAAGCGGGGAGCCAGGCGCACCAGCTCGTCGGTCGTCAGTCGCATGACCGGGCCGGAATCCTTCCGCGCCGGTCGATCTGGCCCCTTTCTGAACCCTTCCGGCGGAACGGATGGTTGCAGGGAGGTGCGGGCCTCGCCACCCGCCCCACACTCGTTCAAGGCCACTACGGTATCCTGATAAGGATCAGGGTTTAGTTTGTAGTTGTATTGGTGGGGCCGGTTTACCGGCCCCTTGGGGTCGGAATCCACAGTTTCGTAATAGGCCTCCTGTGGGTGAACCGTCGCGTCCGCCAAGCGTTTTTTAGCCTCCGCGTGCCTCCGTTCCAGGCCAGCAACGCCAAGAGCCAATTCGTCGGCCCGTTCAATGCGCTTCAACACCCGCGCCAAGGCATGGGCTTCCTGACTGAGACGCCCCCATTCCGGGCCAGCAAGGCCGATCTCGGCGGCCGTCTCGAGCACCTGGGCAAGGCCGCGCATTGCAATTGTCGCCCGCCGGCGCAAGCGCCGCATCTCCTCCCGCTCCACGCGCGCCTTCTCGGCCACCGCCTGAAACTCCGCCATGCGGACGGCGAGGGGGGAAAGATCGAAGCCATAGGCTTCGACGATCCGGCCTTGCGGATCGCGGCGGCCGTAACGCTTGCCGTTCGGGCTGTCCTTCATCGTGACCAGGCCAAGCTCGACCATGTGCCGATTGAGGGCCTTGGCCTGCGTCGCGCCTACGCCAAGGGCTTGCTGCTGCAGGGCGGCCGAGGGCCAGACGATCGGCCGGCTGCCTTCGGTCCAGTCCTGGGCCTGAGTGAAGCCGAACAGCCAATCGACGGCATGCACGACCCGGCCGGAATAGCCGAGGGCAGGGGCCGCCGCCTTGAAGGCAGCCAGGACGCGGCCCGGCAGGGTCTTGTCCGGCAGACCACCGAACGCCTCGCCGACACGCTCGGTATTCAGCATGGCAAGGGATAGTTTTCGTAGTCCGCTCGGGCACTTGGCCCCGCTTGGTCGTGACGCCCCGAAGGCGCTTTCCGTCTGCATCGTGATCCTCCTTCCGGTTGGATCGCGACGGGCAAGCCTCTCCCCTCGTCGGAAACGGCAATTTCCGACTTGAAGAAACAGCGTCTGACGGCTAGATTGAGGAAATCGATGATCCTTAATCGGTGCCGTCAGGCCCGTAGCGATATTTTCGAAGGCCCGCCCGGCAAGGCGGGCTTTCGCATTTCTAGGCGATCTGCTGGATTGCTTCCCTCCCGCGTTCAATCAGTTGCAACAGCGCCAGGCTGCGGCTGCGCAATCCGTGGCGCGTCTTGATCTCGTCGATGAGGGCAACCGTCTCGTCCGGGAGTTGGAAGATGACCTCGCGCGCGCCGTGCTCGCGTAAGCGGCGGCGGTAGCGGATACCCCTTCCATCTTCCTGACTGCCCTGCACAGCTTCCGACATCGGCGAATCTCAAACTCTTTTGCACTAGTGATGGGAATGTCGGCCGAGTTGGCGGACTTGTCTATAGGTTGTTTTGAGCGAGTCGCCCCAGTGATCTGGAATCGCTTGGTTTTCCTCGTGGAATCCGGCTGTGAAAATATCCAGCACGATGAAGAATCAAGTCGGTTGGCCTCCCGAAAACGACCGAATCAGCCCGACTCGGTCCGGTCTGGCCGCACAACCCAGTTAGCTGTAGGCGCTTGCATTCATTCCGGCCCGTCATACAGACACAACTTGATAACGCAAAATTTATGTGCAATATTCCAATAAACGCAAACTGTATCAGGTCCGCATGTCCGATCCGATCGCCCGTGTCTTGGGCAGCTATCCCGCCGGTTTCTTCCGGCAGACCCTGGAATATGCCGATGCCGGCTTCGGCGAGGCGTGGACTCTGGCGTCCCGCCATTCCGAAGAGCCGGAGCAGGCTAACATGCTCGGCCAGTTACGGCACGCACGGTGCGAAGCCGGCTTCCGACAAGCGGCACGGGACAACGGCCTTTCGGTCTTTGCCCCGCATACCGAACCTGCGGGCGGACGCTACAGCCTGATTGAAGGCGGCGGCGTCTACCTCATCCGCAGCAACATTCAGCGCCACTGTGGACCGCCAAGGGCGACGGCCTTCCGCCAACAATGGGCGGAGGTGAACACGTGGTTAGACCCGCAGCAGCTCGATCTTTTGCGCCAGACAGTTCCACCATCAAGCGACCGCCTGTGCGGGATGCTTGTGATCACCGCGCATCCGCGCCGGGGTGAACCAACTGTTCCGGCCTATGTCGGTCTCGGCATTCCCAATGCTGATCTGTCCGATTGGGTGCGGTTGATCGCCGTAACCGACCTGCTCGCCATGTATCACGATGCTGATGCCGCAACGCGGAAGCCCGTCGAAGCGTCTATCGAAGTCAAGGACGTGGCCGTGCCGCGTCTCAAAAATCGACCTGAGGCCGGATAAATTCGAGAAGCCTGGAAACGGGACTGGAGGGACAATATGCGCAACGGAACACCAGGGTTCCAATCGGAACGGCTGGTGGAAGGAAGGGATTCGCGGGGGCTCACCCAAGTTGCCCTAGCTGACCTCATCAATCGCACGAGCTCGAGCATTTCGCGTTGGGAGGCTGGTAATCAGTCGCCCGAACCTGAAGCGCTGGAAATTCTGGCGCGCGCTCTCAATTTGCCTATCACCTTCTTCCTCCGGCCCCAGCCAACCCACGGCGACAATCCGATATTCTTCCGCTCTATGGCGAGCACGACGCAAGCTCTGCGTCGGCGCACCTGCGGACGGCTGCATTGGGCCGAAGATATCGCGCTTGTTCTTCAGGAATGGCTTGATCTACCGACGATCGATGTGCCTCGCCTCAACGTGTCAGACTACCGGGAAATCGGCGAAGCTGACATCGAGCGCATGGCGAGCGAATGTCGGCAGCAATGGAACCTTGGCACAGGGCCTATCTCCGATGTGCTGCTCGTCCTCGAGAACGCCGGGATTTGCGTCGTCAAGGAAGAAGTCGGCAGCGTCGCCATGGACGGGCTGTCGCACTGGTCCGACGCCGATCAACGGCCCTACATACTGATCGCTTCAGACAAAGACACCTGCGCACGGTCACGCCTAGACGCCGCCCATGAGCTTGCCCATCTCGTGCTTCATAGCTGCATCAAGGAAAGAACTCTCTCCGATGCCGCCGCATTCAAAGAGATCGAACGGCAAGCTTTTTTGTTTGCTGGCGCGTTCCTGCTCCCCGCCGAAAGCTTCGCTGCCGAAATCTGGTCGCCGTCGCTGAACGGTCTGCTCCCTCTGAAGGAGAGGTGGAGGGTATCGGTCGGCGCTATGGTCAAACGCTGCCGCAACCTAGGCATGGTCAACGACGAATATGAACAGCGGTTATGGAAGCACTACAGCGCACGGGGTTGGCGTAAAGCTGAACCACTCGACGACACCATTCCGGTTGAAACGCCACGCCTCTTGAGTCGCTCCGTCCGCCTGCTAATCGATGAGCATATCCGCACGCGCGAACAACTGCTTGATGACTTCCGTTTGCCGGCCTCGGATGTTGAATCCCTCTGCGGCCTGCCGCGCGGCTACATGAGCTCGCCGAGTGCTGAGCTCGTGACTCTTCCTCGGCTAAAGGAACAGGTCGCGGCGGAGCACGGCGCCGACTGCGCGGGCGCCACCTTGATTCCGTTTCGCAGTCGCGACGCCAAAGGAGAGCTGTAGTTCATGGATTTTGATACAGCCTCTCATCAGCGAGCCCTTCCGGGTCTCTGTCCGATCGAGGCGGCCATCGCCTCCATGGCGGTGGCCGGCTCGGAAAGTCGGGGCGCGGTGTTCACCCGGCGTGAGGTGGTGGAGTTCATCCTCGACCTCACCGGCTACACGGTGGACAAGCCGCTGCACAAGTTTCGGGTGCTCGAGCCCTCCATGGGGCTGGGCGATTTTCTGACCCCTGTCATCGATCGCCTACTCGAGGCGTATCAGCGCCAAGTCGGCAACACACGCGATGCCCTCGCGGATCTCAGGGACTGCATCCTCGCTGTCGAGCTCCACCATACCAGCTACGATCAGACACGGGCGCTCGTGCTGACGGCTCTCCAGGCTAATGGTCTCTCAGCGACCACCAGCGCCAAGCTCTGCGACCTTTGGCTGAGGCAAGGCGACTTTCTGTTGATCCCGCTCGAGGCTGGATTCACCCATGTTATCGGCAACCCGCCTTATGTGCGCCAGGAGCTAATCCCCGACACGCTGATGGCCGAATACCGGCGGCGCTTCGCCACGATCTATGACCGCGCGGACATCTATGTGCCCTTCATCGAGCGGTCGCTGACCCTGCTGGCTCCCGGTGGAGCGCTGGGTTTCATCTGCGCCGATCGCTGGATGAAGAACCGCTATGGCGGGCCTCTCCGGCGCTTCGTCTCCGACAAGTTTCACCTGCGCTGCTTTATCGACATGGTGGACACAGATGCCTTTCTCTCCGACGTGATCGCCTACCCAGCGATTATCGTCGTCGGCCGCGACAAGCCAGGTGCAACTCGTGTTGCTTTTCGGCCCGCGATTGACGCGGATCATCTACGTTCTCTCGCCAAGGTCATGACCGCGCCAAAGCTCCGGAAAGGCAGGACAGTTACAGAAATTGCCTGCGTGGCGAATGGTGCCGAGCCCTGGATGCTCGAGGCTCCCGATCAACTGAGTCTGATCCGCCGGCTGGAAACCGCCTATCCTACCATCGAAGAAGCCGGCTGTAAGGTTGGTATCGGTGTCGCCACGGGGGCTGACCAGGTGTTCATTGGTCCCTTCGAGGACCTCGATGTTGAAGCGGATCGCAAGCTGCCGCTGGCGATGACGCGCGATATTCTAACCGGCTCCGTGAAATGGCGCGGTTTCGGCGTTATCAACCCCTTCGGTCCTGACGGCAAGCTCGTGCCGCTCAATGACTATCCCAAATTCGCGGCCTACCTCGAGCGCCACGGCGCGGCGATCAAGAGCCGGCATGTCTCAAAGAAAAACCCGCGCGGGTGGTATCGAACCATCGACCGAATTTACCCCGAGTTGACCTACGTCCCGAAGCTGCTCATCCCCGATATCAAGGGCCAAGCTCATATCGTCTATGAGCCAGGCAAGCTTTACCCGCACCATAATCTGTATTTTGTGACATCAACGGCCTGGGACCTGCACGCCCTTCAGGCGGTTATGCTGTCCGACGTGACGCGCATGTTCATCACACTCTACTCGACAAAGATGCGGGGCGGGTATCTACGCTTTCAGGCGCAATATCTGCGCCGCCTTCGGCTACCGCTCTGGAGGGATGTCCCGTCCTCGTTGCGCACCGATCTGACCAAGGCTGGCAAGCTGCGCGATGCGGCAGGCTGCAACGCCTCCACGACAGCCCTTTACAACCTGACACCGGCAGAAGTGCTCGCACTCGCAGTCAAACCAGGAGTTGCTCATGCCGCTTGATCTAGCCGACTATGAAGCCAAGGCCCGTGAAGCAGTCAAAGTGTTCTGGGGTAATCGGGCTGCTGCCGTGCAAAAGCAGCAAGAACTCGGGCGCTCCGACCAAGGCGAGCGCGCCGGCGTCACAAGTGGTAAAAACATGGATGGGTTTCTGGCACTTATTCAGGACGTGATCCGTGGCAACGGTCTGACCGATGCGCACATGATGGTAGGGCGCAAAGTCCTCACGCTCCCCGGCTTCTTCCGTCCAACAAAACTGTGGGATTTGTTGATCATCAACAACGGCCGCCTGGTGGCGGCACTCGAACTGAAATCGCAGGTCGGCCCGTCATTCGGCAACAATTTCAACAACCGAACCGAGGAAGCGCTTGGCACCGCCGTCGATCTCTGGACGGCATACCGGGAAGGAGCCTTCGGCGAAGCTCCGCGCCCCTATGTGGGCTGGCTGATGCTGGTCGAAGATGCGCCGGGATCACGCAGCCCCGTGCGGGACAGCTCGCCACATTTCGATGTATTCCCTGATTTCAAAAACGCCTCTTATCTTGAGCGCTACAACATCCTGTGCCGCAAGCTGACACAGGAACGGCTCTACACGACAGCAACCGTCATGGCGTCGCCACGCACGGCGGCGGACTCAGGCGATTTCACCGATCTATCTGAACTCACCAGCCTGAAAACCTTCATCACAAGCTTTGCCGGTCATATCGCGGCTGAGGCGGCCCGCTCATGAAACTTACAAAATTTCAAATTACGAATTTTCGCTCGATCAACGACAGCGGCCCCGTCACGGTCGAAAAACTGACCAGCATCGTCGGTCGGAATGAGAGTGGAAAGTCAAATCTTCTCCTCGCCCTGCACACGCTCAATCCACCTGGTGGGCCGAAAGACTTAAAGGCCATCAAAGATTTTCCAAGACATAGACGCCTCAATGAATGCACCGACGACACGCCGGTCGTGAGCACAACCTGGGAGCTGGACACAATTGAACAGGCTGAGCTTATTAAGCTCTTTCCCCGCGCAGCTGGTGTAACCCACGTTGATATTGGTCGCCGATATAAGGCTGAACGGAGGTGGGTCGGGTTCGAGGGTCTGAAGCCAATTAGTTTTGTACCTACAGAAATAGCGGCGCGTGTTCGAAAGATTCAGCCCGTAGTTGAAGCTGCGGCGGACAAACTCGAAGACCCCGCAAAGCAACAAGCGAATGATGCTATCAAAAAATTTGCGACGGACCTCGTATCGAATACAGTGGCAGCCGAATGGGCAGCCGCCGCAAGCCCCAGCCTGGCTAACTTGCGAAGAACACTAGCTGGAACTGGCATTGCGCTCGGCGATAGAGAAGATGGATTGATAACGGAGCTGGAAGACATCGCCGCCACAATCATTGCCGATGACCCAGCTGCGGCCTCAGCTCGGGCCTGGGCCGTCGGCCGACTACCTATATTCGTGTATGTTGATGAATACCCAGAGTTGACCGGGCACCAGAATATCACAGAATACCTAGCACGGAAGAATTCGAACCAGCTTACCACCGCTGATCATAACTTCGCCAAGATGTGCAAAGTGGCGGGTCTTGATCCACAGCAGCTCAATGAGCTGCACGCAGCGGGTGACCATGAAACCCGAAATCAGCTTGCAAACCGCGCCGGTGCGGTTGTCACGGGTGAACTGCGTCGCCTCTGGAAAGATCGCCAGCTCAAGGTGCGATTTAGCCCGGATGCGCAGCACCTAGATACCTTTGTCGCTGATCCCAATTCGCTCTATGACATTGAGGTTAATCTTGACGAGCGAAGCCGTGGTCTAAAATGGTTTTTCTCGTTCTATATCACTTTTTCAGCAGACACGAGTAATGGTGGCTCGGCCGACAAAGCGATTCTCCTGCTTGATGAGCCAGGTCTTTATTTGCATGCGCTTTCTCAAGCGGACCTACTCCGTCATTTCAACGATGATTTCAAAAACCAGATTATCTACACGACACATTCGCCTTTTATGGTTCCAACAGAAACCATAGACGCGATTCGCACGGTAAACATCACTCAAGATGACGGCACGACGGTGACTGACACGCCAACCGGCGACTCGAGGACGCTGTTCCCCTTGCAAATGGCCCTTGGCTTTTCGCTTTCGCAAAGCCTTTTCGTCGGTTCTGATAATCTCATTGTAGAGGGTGTAACCGACTATTGGATGCTTTCGAGTGTATCAGCTTATTTGCACAGCGTTGGAAAAACTGGACTACCGAAAGCCATGACGATCACACCAACAGGCGGGGCGCAGAAAGTCGGATACATGGTCTCCCTTCTGACCTCTGAGCGTCTGCGGGTTTTGGTGCTTCTCGATGAAGAAAAGCAGGCTCGGGCAACACGCGATGAACTCGTGAAAACAAAATTGATCCGTGACGACGGTGTGCTTTTTGTATCCTCCGCGTTCACGGAAAGTGAAAGGCCGACTGAGGCCGACATGGAAGATTTGCTCGATGCCACGGTGTTCGATGCCTTGGTACGAGAGAGTTATAAATCCGAACTCACGGGAAAAGAACTAACTCTGAATACAAACATTCCGCGCATCGTAAAACGATATGAAGCAGCTTTTGCCGCTGTTGGTCTTGAGTTTTATAAAACGCGACCAGCACGCCTCTTCCTGTCAAAAATCGCGAAAGAGCCGGATAAGGTTTTGCTTGCTCATTCGGTCGATCAGTTTATTCGGTTGTTCGAGCTGATCGGGCAGGCTCATAGTAGAATAGCCGCGAAAGAGGCGGCACCGTTCAACTGATTAGCTTACCCTGTGATCCTCGATATGGTGGCACGGCCGACATTGTAGCTCTGCGCCAATTCCTTGAGCGTAGCCCCCTCGGTGCGCCGCCGCCGGACCTCGGCCGAGACCGAGTAAAGAAAGGAGCGTCCATGCCGGTCGAAATCGCTGCGTTGACGCGTGGGATTGACCCCATGCGCACGGTGTGGCGTATTCTTCAAAGGTGTTTTGAACAAAGGAGGGGCATCCATGTTCAGCAACTCTATGATTGAAGCCAGCACCTCGCAGGTAGGGAACTTATTGCAATTCTTGGCCTGGGTCGCAGATCGACCTCGTACATATGCCGAGACAATGGATGCTTGGCGAACGTCCTGCCCCCGGCTGTCCGCTTGGGAAGATGCAACCACCGATGGCCTTGTCGATATGGAGCGCGAGAAGGGTGCGGCGCGGGGAGAAACCGTTGTTGTGCTTACCAAAAAAGGTGCCGCCTTGCTCAAAGCAGCGCAGGAAGCGCCAACGTCAAATACTAGTCAAAGAAGCGCGCGATGAGCTGGTCTGCCAAGCAATATGTGACATTCGAAGATGAGCGCACGCGTCCGGTGCGCGATTTGCTAACGGCCGTGCCGGCCAACGACGCTCGTTCTGCCGTGGATATAGGGTGCGGGCCTGGCAACTCGACCGAAGTTCTTGCTGCGCGTTTTCCGGATGCCTCAGTGAGCGGGTTGGACAATTCGCCCGATATGATCGAAGCGGCGCGCAAGCGCCTGCCACACGTTCATTTTGAGACTGTTGGCATCGAAGCATGGAACAATCCTGGCCCGTTCGATGTGATTTTGGCTAACGCTGTTCTTCATTGGGTGCCTGACCACGCCACCTTATTGCCGTCGCTCATAGCCAAACTCGCGTCAGGCGGCAGTCTCGCCGTTCAGATGCCGGACAATCTTGATGAACCGGCGCACCGGCTGATGCGGGAGGTGGCGCTAAGCGAGAAATGGGCAGCGAAACTTAGCAAAGCATTGGAGTCTCGCACATCTCTGGAAGGAGCAGACTGGTATTACGGATTGTTGAAGAAGCACTGCACGAGGGTCGATGTTTGGCGGACGATTTATCATCACCCGCTCGCTGGGGGTGCGTCCGCTGTTGTGGAATGGTTCAAGGGGAGTGCCTTGGGGCCGTTCCTCGCGCCACTAGATGACCAACAACGAGCAGAATACCTTGAAGAATATCGAAAGGTCGTAGAGAGCGCCTACACGACATTGCCAGACGGGACTGTACTGTTGCCTTTTCCCCGCTTCTTCATTGTTGCGACGCGCTAGTCAATGTCGCATAACTTGTAAAACATGCGACGGTTTGTCGGGTTTCCTTTTCCCGTGTGATGCCGAGTCCGAAATCCGCTTTAAAAACAGGGAGATCGGCAAAAACTGGCAGAAGCAGGGGATTGTCGCATATCTTAGTCGCTAGTATAAAAAGTCGTGCGATATGACCTGCGACAGGTGAGACCATGCCCAAGAAGCCCCCTGCCGGCCCGCTGATCGGCTATGCCCGCGTGTCCACCCAGGGCCAGGACCTCGTCCAGCAGCGCGTCATGCTGCGCGAAGCCGGCTGCACCCGCGTCTTCGAGGAAAAGGTCAGTGGGGCGAAGCGCGGCCGGCCTGAGCTGGGGCGGCTGCTCGACCATTTGCGCGCCGGCGACGTGGTAACGGTGACGCGCCTGGATCGGCTCGCTCGCTCCACCCGTGACCTCTTGGAGATCGCCGAACGCATCAAGGAGGCGGGCGCGGGACTGCGGTCACTGGCCGAGCCTTGGGCCGACACGACAACGCCGGCCGGACGCATGGTGCTGACCGTGTTTGCCGGCATAGCGGATTTCGAGCGGTCCCTGATCGTGGAGCGCACCAGCGCCGGCCGGATCGCGGCCAAGGCCCGCGGGGTGCGCTTTGGTCCCCGCCCTTCTCTCTCGGCCGAGCAGATCGGTCACGCCCGGCAGCTCATCGAGGGGGACGGCAAGCCCGTAGCCGAGGTTGCTCGCTTGCTGGGCGTCCATCGGGCAACGCTCTACCGGGCGTTGGGAACGAACTCCCTTGAGATGTGATACGTCATTTCCAAAAATCTTGATTTTTGATACACGCTACGCCTTGGCAAACCCTAATTCAACCAAGAGAAACCCGAAGAGACGAACAGCAAGTGCCGCATCGTCGTCGATTACAGGCCGAAGTGGTTTCCCCTTCGCTTCCTGTCTGATTTGTTCAGCCAGCTTTCCTCTCGGATGAAGACGGTTGATGATGCTTGCGGCCGACCGGACCATGACCAGATCTTCTGGAATTCTACCGATAAGGGCACCGAGATCCGCCGCGTCGCAAAATTTTTTCCGCAAAACGGCAAATGATGCTTCCCGACAAACATCGACCACAGGTACGGGAGCATATTTCAACGCTGCATCCAAAACACTATCGTGGGCACCATAAACTTCTTTGTCATCTGTGATCAGGCGGGGAAGCAAGCCGAATGAAAAAATTGGTTTGAGCGTAAATAACAATTCATCATTGGCGGTTTGCTCGATGTCTACAACGCGCCAATCACTCTCGTATCCAGGCCCCCCAAGAGTAACCATCGCCTCCCTAAGCAGAGAATTTCGTTGCACTTCGATTTTGATGCGCCGATAAACGGCGTGCATCTGTACCATTCCCTGCGGAGCCGAAGGTAACGGCCCTCTCGGCCATGTACTGACCTTACTCTCTTGCCATTCTCGTAATCCTCCTCCTGCGATCAGCGCGGCAAGATT
>JAJZCS010000297.1 GCA_021829055.1 Pseudomonadota bacterium | reverse complement strand
TCGAAGGGGCTGCGCATCTCGACCGGCACGATTGTCGACGCGACGATCATCGCCGCGCCGAGTTCGACCAGGAACGAAAAGAAGCAGCGTGACCCGGAGATGCATCAGACGCGCAAAGGGAATCAATGGCACTTCGGCGCGAAGGCGCATATCGGGATCGATAGTAAGTCGGGCGTGGTGCATTCTGTGTGCACGTCGGCGGCGAGTGTTTCTGACGTGCATATGCTGCCTGACTTGCTGCATGGCGACGAGAAGAAGGTCTGGGGTGACGGCGGCTATCAAGGGCAAACGGAAGTGATCCGCGAGGCCGCGCCCGCAGCGCAGGACATGACTTGTCGGCGGGTGAAGAATCACAAGGGCGAAGGGAACGAGGAAGCGAAGAAGAAGAACCGCACCAAGTCGCGGGTGCGGGCGAAGGTCGAGTGGCCCTTTCGCATCTTGAAGCGGGTCTTTGGCTACACGAAGGTGCGCTATCGGGGATTGGTGAAAAATCAGCACTGGCACTTGGCGGCCTTCGCATTGGTCAATGTGTATCAGCACCGCAAGCGGTTGTTGAAGGCGTTGCCGAGGCTGACCCCGTGCGGGGCGTAGTGTCTCTCAGAGCCGATCAACGGCTCCGAGAGACCAAAAACGAGAGATGTTGCATGATGTAAAGTCGCAGAAATCGCAGTCCCAGTGCGCGAAATCGCCAACTCGATCAGATTTTTCCTTGTGTGCAAGAAAATGATGGGTTAATCAGAGGTTCCCTGATATGGAGTGACCTGTCAACCTCTGCACATCGGTGGGTTTGCTTTTGTCGTTGTCGTTGTCTTTGTCGTCCTTCGAGGACAGAGCGAGCAGCAGTCGGGGCAGGGATGAGCGACGATTGATCAGTCTGATATTCGCGGGTCGGAACCGCATAATCATGATCCGTCGGGAGCTGCCTCTGACTAAAGTCGCGAGTCCGGCTGAGCCTGTCGCATAGGGAAGACGAGGATTCTCCTTCGTGCTTGCTACGGCTGCTGCTGGCTCTGTCCTCGAATTGGATTGCGCTATTCATTCGTTGGGCGGTCTTGGATTTTTCATTGTTTGGAAGGTTTTTGTTTTTGCTGTTGCTGTTGTTGGAGCGTTGCTCGTCATGCCGCCATGGGCTGCTTGCTTGACGTTTCCGCCTTGACGCCGATGGCCCAGATGAAGCCCAGCAGTTCGCGCCCCACGGCGGTGATGATCTTGCGCTGGTCCTTGCCTGCCGCCGCGAGTCTGGCATAGCGCTTCGAGAGCCGGACCTGTGCCTTCCAGGCAATCTCTTTGATGGGTTCTGGAACCCCTTCCTGTCGCTTGCGCAACCTGGGCCCGATCGCCGGCCGGTGCCGATAACTCCACGCGGCTTCGACGACGATGCGTCTCAGATGTGCGTTGCCAGTCTTGGTGATGCTTCCTTGTCGCTTTCGCTTGCCGCTGGAGTCCTCGCTGGGAACCGCGCCGCTGTACCCCATCAACTGCCGCGGCGTATCGAAGCGCGAGATCTGGCCCAGCTCGGCCACGATCGTCACCGCGGAAATCTCTGCGATGCCGCGCAGAGCCTGCAGACCCTTGACGACTTCCTGGACCTGTGGCGATGCCAGCTTCACCGCTTCCGTGATCGCCTGCTCCAGACGCTTGACCCGTGCCGCCATGTGATCGACCTCGTGCAGATAATCCAGAAGCGTGGCTTGCTGTGCCGGTCGCTCGAACCGAACCTGGCGCACCCATGCCATGTAAGGTTCCGTACACGCCTTCATCCCCACCGCCGGACGCCGTCCCATGCGCAGCAGAAATTTACCCAGCCGGTGCCGCGCTCGCAACTCATCCTGCTTGGCCGCCTCGCGTGCCCGCACCAGATCCCGTAACGCTTCCGAGTCCCCGTCCGGAACCCACACCGCCGTCAGATCGCCGGAACGATGACTGCGCGCCAGCTTCAACGCATCCCGCCTATCCGTCTTCACCCGGTCGCCGGCTTTGGTCGGAACCAGGGTCGGTGCCACCACCGCGCAATCGACGCCCAACTGCGTCAACTGCCAATACACCACATAGCCCGTGGGACCGGCCTCATAGCAAGCACGTAGTTGTTCTGGCGAACCAAGCTTCTTGACCAACTTGCGAATCGACTCTTCACGGTTCGCGATCGTTCCCAAGCTGCGAACCTCGCCATCCGGCTCGGCTACCGCAACCGCAATCGTCTCGGCATGGACATCCAATCCCAAAAATCGTAACGTCTTCTTCATGACCGGTTCCTCTCCGCTTGTGGCTCTGAACTGTGTTTCTGCACTGAATCACAGCCTAACCCACGGTCAGCGCACTGGGCCGGTCACTCCATTTTGACTAAGCAACCGTAATTCTGCGAACCATCCTTTGAAACCGAAGCCCGCAAGCATTTCTGCGCTTGCGGGCATCTAGAAACTCAGTCCTCGTAAGTAGGCTTGTGTGGAACGATTTCTGGCCCTTGGCAGTCTGGATTGGCGCCAACAGGCCAATGCACTCTTCCAGAATAGCCATTGCTGTACATTGCAACGACCAAGTTCTCCGACATGCATCAGGAGCAGCCACTCGTCCCGCCGCAGTTCCTGCACACAAAGTAGTTTCCATTCGTACTCATCCTACGAATCGACGTGTAGCTACAATTTGAAGCGGGGGCAACTCAGGGGGCAATTTGTTTTCTGTTAAATGTTAAATGATTCATTTTAATAATTTCACTTGATATATATAGTAGCCGTTAGCGCTACCAGATAATTGACGCTAAAGCCCGCTAAATCAGCGGGCTTTTCGTTTGGCCGGGAAGC
>JAJZCS010000032.1 GCA_021829055.1 Pseudomonadota bacterium | reverse complement strand
GTGCCCGAGGCCCATCTCGTAATTGCAGGTGATGGACCCGAGCGCGCTGCGCTTGGCAGCTTGATTAAGGAACTCGGCATCGCTGCGCGTGTGCACTTGGTTGGGTGGAGACGCGACATTGGGGGGGCTTTTAAAAGCAGCGACTGTGTTTGTCTCGTCATCGCGCCATGAACCGCTCGGTAACATGATACTGGAGGCATTTTCGTCTGCGACACCGGTTGTCGCCGCTGCGGCGGAGGGGCCTCGTGAAATTATCCGCGATGGTGTTGACGGGCTTTTGGTGCCGATTGACGAAGCGTGCGTCATGGCTGACGCAATTACACGACTGATCATGGACCGGGCACTTGCGAATGGAATGGCGGAGGCCGGTCGCGTGCGTTACGAAGATGATTTCGCAGAGCCCGTAGTGGTTTCCGCGTGGCTGTCTCTTTTTGGGAAGCTTGTGCACTCATGTGCGGGATAGCAGGTCTGGCGCTGAAGCCGGGGGCCCATGTTGGTATCGATACACTGGGCATGTTGGACAAAGCACTTGCGCATCGTGGCCCGGACGGATCGGGCATGTATGTCAACGAGCGTGTTGCGTTCGTGCACCGACGTTTAGCGGTTGTTGATGTCGCTACCGGCGACCAACCCCTGTGCGGGGCCGGCTCGACTCTGATTGCAAATGGTGAGATCTATAACAATCCTGAGCTACGAAAATCCCTTCCGCACGTGAAGTTTTCGACGCTGAGCGATTGCGAGCCACCATTGTTCCTGAACCGGGAGGGAACCGACATTGTGGCGACGCTTCGTGGAATGTTTGCCATCGCTCTCGATGATTCCGAACGAGGAGTAATGTTTCTCTTTCGTGATCCCTTCGGAATCAAACCGCTTTATGTCGGGCAATCGGTGTTCGGATTGGCGTTCGCGTCAGAACCACAAGCGCTAATTGCTGCAAACCTCTCTCCTGCGGCGGTCGATCCTCAGCGGCTCGTCGAATTATTGCATTTGCAATTCTGTACCGGAACGACAACGGTATTCCCGGCAATTTCCCGCTTACCTCCAGGATCGGCCGTGAGGCTGCGGGACGGCGTTGTTGAAAGCTCCACAATTCACGATCCCATCGAGTCGGGGGATGCTCCGGATAACGAAGAGGAAGCATTAACAAGGCTCGACGCCGTTCTGGCTGAGAGTGTCGAGTTCCATCAGCGAAGCGATGTTCCTTTTGGGATGTTTCTCTCAGGTGGAATCGATTCCGCCACGATTCTTGCTGTCATGGCGCGAATTAACGAACAAAAAGTTCAGGCTTTTACGGCTGGGTTCGATCATCCATCAGTCGCGGACGAGCGTGAAGCGGCCAAGAATTGCGCCCGGGCCGTGGGCGCGCACCACGAGCGGGTAGAAGTGAACGAAAGGATGGTCTGGCGTCATCTGCCAGAGATTGTCAGTGCAATGGATGATCCGGTTGCGGATCCTGCAATTATTCCAACTTGGTTTCTCGCAAAATTTGCGCGTGGTTCAGTCAAAGTTGTATTGTCGGGAGAAGGGGGAGACGAACTCTTCGCAGGCTATGGCCGTTATCGTGGCGCTGCACGTCCGTGGCCCTTTGTGCGGCCGATGCGTAAAAATAGCCCGTTTACTGTCCTTGGTGTGCTGAGGAATGAAAACGATCAATGGCGTGCAGGCATTGATCGCACCCGCAGCAGAGTAAGTGGAACGAAGTTAACGCGTGCACAGCGTGAAGATATTGCAGAGTGGCTTCCTAATGATCTCTTGCTGAAGCTTGATCGATGCTTGATGACGCATGGTGTCGAGGGCCGCACGCCATTTTTGGATAGGGAAGTAGGCCGCTTTGCCTTTTCACTTCCAGACCGGCTGCGTGCGCGGCGTGGAGTAGGGAAATACTTGCTTCGTCGCTGGTTAGAGCGATATATGCCAGCGGCTCGACCATTCGCGCCTAAGCAGGGTTTTGATGTGCCGGTCGGGGCGTGGATTGAGGCGCGAAGCGCCAAACTCGGTGATCTCGTCGCGCGGGCGCCCATTGTTGAACAACTGGCGAAGCCTGGAACGGTGAGGGAGCTTTTTTCTCATGCCGGGGAAAAGAGCGCTGGTGTTGCTTGCTGGCGTTTACTGTTTCTTGCCGTGTGGCATGGTCGCTATGCTCTTGGTAGGCCCGCCGGCGGCGACGTGTTTGATTTCTTGGCGGAGCAAAGGCGATGACCGACCGATACGACCTAATTATCGAAAACGGCATTTTCATGCTTCCAGGAGGAGCGGCGGACGTACGAATCGGTACGCGCCATGGCCGGATTGCAACGCTCGACGCTCGGGGAGATGACGCGGAACAGAAGATTGACGCCGCAGGGCTGTACGTGCTGCCTGGTTTGATTGACCCGCATGTGCATTTCCGGGACTCAGGCAACGCCGAATTACCCGAGGTCGAAACGCTTGAAACGGGCACTAGGGGCGCAGTTCTTGGTGGAATCACTGCAGTTTTTGATATGCCAAACACCTCGATACCGACCACTGATTCGCATCGACTCAGGGTTAAGCGCGACTCCATTTGCGGCAGGGCCTGGTGCGATGTTGGACTCTACGTGGGTGCGTCCAAGGAGAATGCTGGGCGCTTGGGCACTCTGGAAGGTGAACCGGGCGTCTGCGCGGTCAAGGTCTTTTCTGGTTCGACAACCGGCGATCTCCTCGTTGAAGACGACGTATCCATTGAACGTGTTATGCGGTCCGGCCGACGCCGCGTTGCATTTCACGCAGAAGATGAATACCGCTTGCAGGCCCGGCGGCGGCTCTTTACGTCCAGCCGCGACTTTTCCAAGCACGCACTATGGCGTGACTCGGAATGCGCGGCGTTAGGCACTCGCCGTATTGTGGCGCTAGCTCGCAAGACCGGGCGGCCAGCTCATATCCTACATGTTTCAACTGCAGAAGAGTTTTTGTTTCTGACCAATCATCATGACCTCGTGAGCGTCGAAGTGCTCGTCAACCATCTCACCCAATTTGCACCTGATGCATATGAGCGCCTCGGGGCCTACGCGGTCATGAATCCACCCATTCGTGACCGAAATCAGGTCGATGCTGCGTGGCGGGCCGTTGCCGGGGGACTCGTTGATACGGTTGGATCGGATCATGCACCCCATTCGCATGCCGCAAAGGCAAAAGATTGGCCCGACGTAGCAGCCGGCCTTTCGGGCGTGCAGACGCTTGCGCCGGTCATGTTTGATCAAGTTCAAAAAGGCCGCCTGTCGCTCGGTCGGTTAGTCGACCTCATGGCTGCCGGTCCGGCCCGTGTCTACGGTGCGGTAGGCAAGGGACGAATCGCGGTTGGCTATGACGCTGATTTCACCGTCGTTGATTTGAAAAAAAATCGTAGAATTGACGACACATGGCTTGTTAGCCCTTGTCGTTGGTCACCATTTGAAGGCGAGCGCGTGACGGGTTGGCCAGCGATGACCATCATTCGGAGCAACGTCGTGATGCGCGAAGATGAGGTGTTAGCCACCCCGATTGGGCAGGTAATGACTTTTCGAAGCTGACGGGCGGCAGATCTCATGAACGGACTTTTAGTTTTTCATTGAAGCGGCTATTTGATGGTCATGAGTGAGCCTAATTTTTCTTCCCATTACTCGGCACCGTCGGTTTCTGCGGGACGGTTGGTTCTGCGCCCATTCGTTAAGGCAGATTCTGCAGCGTTTCATCACCAGATCAACGATTGGGAGATTTGTCGCCGTCTGCCGGAAGCCCCGTTCCCGTATCCTTCTGCGCTCGCAGACGAGTGGGTGGCGAGCGCCATTGAAGAACATTTGGAACGGACTGCGTTCGAATTCGCTGTGATCGAGCGAGCCACTTCGGCACTGATCGGTAGCGCGGGCCTACGGCCCGCACGGCAAGGCAGCGCCGCATCGCTGGGGTACTGGATCGGCCGCGCCTTCTGGGGGCAAGGATATGCACGTGAGGCGGTAGAGGCCTTAATCGGCTGGGGGTTTACGGAATTGCCGATCAGCACGGTAACAGCCAACGTCGCCGCGGATAATGTCGCGTCAATCGCCGTGCTACGCCGTCTCGGCTTTGTCGAAACCGGCATGGGTCATGCAAAATTCATCGGTCGGCCAGGCGAACGGTTGGCAGTGCGGCAGTTTTCTCTTTCCAGAGAAAATCATGACCGAGAGTCGAGAGACGGTGCGGCACCTGCGGTAGTCCATGAGCCCGAGGGAAACATGTTGCTCGTCGCCGCATGCGCTCTTGTAGATCGAGATGGACGGATTTTGCTGGCCCGGCGGCCTGCCGGAAAAAAACTTGCGGGTCTTTGGGAGTTTCCGGGAGGTAAGGTGATGCCAGGCGAGCTTCCAGAGTCAGCACTGGTGCGCGAACTCGATGAGGAGCTGGGAATATGCGTCACTAAATCGAATCTTGCACCTTTTGTGTTCGCTTCCCATTCCTATTCCGATTTTCACCTTTTGATGCCGTTATTTTTCTGCCGGCGCTGGTCCGGTACACCTGTAGGGCGCGAGGGACAGGCGTTAGCCTGGGTGGCACCGGACAGGCTTGATGAATATCCCATGCCGCCAGCGGATCGGCCGTTGATTCCTATGCTTCGTGACTTTCTCTAGCTAGTTTAAGTGAGACCATGATGAGCGACGGAAATCCAACCGCTGCGATTTTGATCATTGGCAACGAGATTCTTTCGGGCCGAACCCAGGATGCAAATGTGCAATTCTTAGCGAGGAGGCTTGCAGCGATTGGTCATCGTCTAGAGGAGGTTCGAGTCGTTCCCGATGTACCTGAGCGGATCATTCGGGCGGTTAACGAATTGCGTGCCTCCTACGATAACGTCTTTACGACAGGCGGCATTGGCCCGACGCATGATGACATCACGAACGAGTGCGTTGCCGCAGCCTTCGGCTTACCGTTGGAAAAGCATCCCGCCACATGGAACATGCTGGCCAACCGCCTTGGCGAAAATTTCAACGCATCCCGACAGAGGATGGCAATGATGCCACGAGGGGCGAAGCCAATAAAGAACGAAATCTCGATTGCCCCTGGATTCTCGATCGGCAATGTTCACGTCATGGCTGGCGTGCCAAACATTATGCAGTCGATGTTTTTGTCTCTTGTGACGGAACTGAACCACGGCGCTCCCATTTTGATGCGCGCGGTCCATGGGGTGGGGGTACGTGAAGGCAGCATTGCCGCAGGACTTGGTGCCATACAGCAAAAATATTCCACCCTCGACCTCGGCTCGTACCCGTTTTACGGGGCAAATGGTGGGGGAGTGGCAATCGTTGCCAAGGGTACCGATCCTGAAGCGCTCGAGGCGGCAATCAGGGAGGCGGGCGCACTCATTGCAGCGCAAGGCGTGACGGCGATCCCAGGTGAACAAGCTTCTTAGGAGAACCGATGGCTTGCAGACGAGTAGTGGGTTGCCACCATTGTATGCTTTGATTCAGACGTCTTTCAGAATTAACGTCCAAGCCTCAATATTGCGACGCAAAAAAAGCAAGTACTCTACCGAAAGCCGATCACTGGCAGGCAAGGCATTCTTCGTAGTTTGTTGTGCTTGCAGGCTCTGGTGCTGTAGAACGCGGTGCCGGAATGCGGGGGAGGGTATAGCTGTCGTTTAGGATAGAGACTTTTTCGCTTACCGGGTCGGCGCGCTGGATTGACAGTGAGCGGCAATAATAAAGTGACTTCACGCCTCTTTTCCACGCTTGGTAATGAATCTGGTGGAGGTCTCGCTTATGCACGTTTGCAGGAAGAAAAATGTTAACAGACTGGCTTTGGCACACAAATGGTGCGCGATCAGCTGCATGCTCGATTACCCAACGTTGATCCAGTTCAAAGGCAGTTTTGAATACAGCCTTTTCTTCATTGGTGAGAAAATCAAGGTGCTGGACAGACCCTTTCGTGATGGTGATATTTGACCAAGTTTCTTCGTCATCACGCCCTTTTTCCACAAGGAGCTTTTGTAAATGCCGGTTACGGACCGCGAAGCTGCCGGATAAGGTCTTCTGCAGGAATATGTTAGCGGCAATCGGTTCGATCCCTGGGCTCGAATTTCCAGCGATTACCGAAATCGACGCCGTTGGCGCGATGGCAATCTTGTTAGAGAAACGCTCCATTATTCCGTAATCGTAGGCATCAGGACACGGCCCGCGTTCATCAGCCAGTTTGCGCGATGCGGCGTCTGCTTGAGCGCGGAGATGCTTGAATATCCGGATATTCCACGCTTTAGCCAAAGCACTCTCGAAGGGGACGTTCAGCGCTTGCAGGAACGAATGAAACCCCATCACTCCGAGTCCGACGGAGCGCTCCCGCGTGGCTGCATAACGCGCACAGCTTATCGAATCTGGGGCACGTTCAATAAAATCCTGCAGGACATTGTCCAGGAAGCGCATGACATCCTCAATGAATTGGGGATTGTCGTGCCATTCGAGCCAGGATTCTAGATTGATTGATGACAGACAGCAGACCGCGGTGCGCTGTTTCCCGTACTGATCAACACCTGTTGGAAGAGTGATTTCGGCACATAGGTTCGATGTTTTGACTTCGAGGCCCGCCAACTTGTGATGTTCGGGGCGAGCATTATTTACGTGATCGGAAAAAACGAGATAAGGCTCACCGGTCTCGATTCTAGCGGTAAGAATGCGAATCCAGAGATTGCGTGCCGAAACGCTCCGAATCGGCGTACCATCCCTCGGGGAGGTGAAGGACCACACCTCATCGGATTCGACTGCGCGCATGAATGCGTCTGAGATCAGAATTCCATGGTGCAGGTTGAGTGCCTTGCGGTTTGGGTCGCCGCCCGTGGGGCGCCGGATTTCGATAAATTCTTCAACTTCAGGGTGCGAGATCGGTAGATAGACAGCGGCACTTCCCCGGCGGAGGGAGCCTTGGGAGATGGCGAGGGTCAGGCTGTCCATCACCCGAATGAACGGTACGATTCCGGAGGTTTTGCCATTTTGCCCAATCTTTTCGCCGATCGAGCGTAGGTTGCCCCAATACGAACCGATACCACCCCCCCTGCTCGCAAGCCACACATTTTCATTCCAGAGGCTGACAATGCCCTCAAGGCTGTCGGATGCTTCATTGAGAAAGCATGAGATTGGTAGCCCGCGATCAGTGCCGCCGTTGGAGAGTATGGGAGTTGCCGGCATAAACCAAAGCCGGCTGATATAATCATAGAGGCGCTGGGCATGGGCTGTGTCGTCACCGTAATAGGAGGCAACACGGGCAAAAAGATCCTGATAGCCTTCACCCGGCAATAAATAGCGATCGTTTAACGTGGCGCGACCGAAATCGCTCAGCAGAGCATCGCGCGATCGGTCGACTGTAACCGGATGCCGGCCCGGCATCTGCACGGTGTCGAGGAGCGAAGGCTCAGCGCCGGCACCTTTTGGGCCCGGTTTGGTGATCGCGTTCATAAGCTGCTTTCTCCCATTGGCTCGACCATCGAATAACAACATATAGTCACGTCAGATGCAATCGAATACTACATGCAGGTTTTTATTTATGGCAGGCAACGTTGCCGCCGTTGTTCCGGGCGATTGTTCGACTGGGGCGCGTCTGCGTGACGTGGGTTGCAGCTTCGGTTAAGCTGGCTCTGTCGGCTGGCGCAGTCCCGTTTTGCCGGGTTGGTTCGATCTTTTGTCCGTGCGTGCGATGAGGGCGATCAACTGTCCGGTCCGGATGCTCAGCAATGCGGTTGCGACAACTGCTAAGCAGATCAAGGCGAGGCGCAATGACGACTCTTGATCGTGCAGTGCTCGCAATCCGACTGTTCCGACAGTTCCCAGCAAGACATACAGGAACAGGGCTGGAAGAGCCGCCAAGGTGCCGAGAGCATAATCTCGCACCGTGACGGACGACAGCCCCAGCGCGTACGAGGTAATTGAAAACGGAACAACCGGCGACGCTCGGAGAAGCAGGACAAGTCGCCATCCGTCGGCACTGATGGCGCTGTCTATCTGGTCGAGTCTTCCACCAGACACAAATAAAGGAGCGACACTTGCGCGCAACACTGAGCGGCTTAGCGCAAAGGCAATGGCAGCACCGAGCAGCACCCCGGTCGCAGCGAGAGCGAAGCCGGCGCCAATGCCATACACCGCTCCCGCGGCGATCCCAAGCAGAGACGCCGGGAGGATACCGATCAGCGCAACTGTCGTCTGCAGCAACAAAAAAATAAGACAACCGATCCAACCAGCGCTATGCAAATGATCCAATAGGTGCAGTATCGCGTTAGTCCAGCTTTTTGCCTGATTGACGCCCGTCGACACTGCAGCAAGTGCGAGCACGATCGACAGCAAAAATATCCCACGCCTTAGGGAGTGCGCGGCGTTGCTTGGGAGTCTCGTCACAATTTTGGCTCGAGCAGTGGCCAACGGCGTATACCGGCGTGAGCAAGGCGATAGCGCCAAGCAGTGTGTAGAACGCCGAACCCGTACCTGATCGACCGCCGAAAATTGATTGAGGAGGCCTCTTCGAAATACCGGGTGGGACATGAGATCTCACCGATCCTGAAACCTGCGTGGATAGCTTGAGCAATCATTTGATTGTCGAACACGAAATCGTCGGAGCACCGTTCAAGAGCGAGTTGTTCGAGTACCGTGCGTGACCAAGCGCGGTAGCCCGTGTGGTATTCTGACAGTTTTTGGCCCAGCAGAAGGTTTTCAATCAAGGTGAGGCCGCGATTCGCGATGTATTTCCACACAGGCATGCCACCAGCCAGAGCCCCGCCAGAAAGGATACGTGATCCGAGCACGGCGTCATAGTGGCCGGATACAATCATTGCAGCCATCGCGGGGATCAGTTTCGGCGAGTACTGATAGTCGGGATGAAGCATGACCACGATGTCGGCGCCTCGTCCGAGAGCTGCTGCGTAGCAGGTTTTCTGGTTAGCACCATAACCGCGGTTCTGGTTGTGGACAATTGTGTGCAACCCGAGTGACCGGGCGATCACAACGGTGTCGTCAGGGCTGGCATCATCGGTGAGAATCAGATCATCAACAATATTCCGATCGATTTCGGAAACTGTACGCTCGAGAGTGCGAGCGGCCTTGTAGGCAGGTAGGACGATCGCGATCCTTCTGCCAACAAGCACTTGGCCTGACCTCAGGTTGCGCGAGGCATTTGGTGGGCAGTCAGTCGCTTGAAGAACGCAGAAATGCGGTGCCGTCGCATTTCATAACGGGCGTGTGCGTCAGTGGTCATGTAGTTGAGTTGTACTGTAAATCGTCGACCGGAATATGGCTTGTGGCCGTGCCATGTGTTGGCACCATTCGGAAAAACCAGAAGCGTTCCGTCGACGGGTGGAACCTCGACGGCATAATCTTCAAGATCATCTGGCCTCCGAAGGAGACGCAGGCAACCTTCTTGGCGAGCCCAAGCCGCAGTCGTAGGATTCAGATAGAGCAAGATGGTGACGCGCTTTGCGGCTGAATCCCGGTGAATTTGGCCATCTCGTGCCGTCGTTTGCCCGCGCACCGTGATCATGGCGGGGGCATCGGACAAATCAAGCTCGAATTTATCTGCGATCGCTCGGCGCAAAGCCGGTGATTGCATCTCTCGTATAAGCTTGGCTGCCATAGGGCCGAACCGTACCGCTTCGACTGGAACTGAACCACGGGCGCCGATCTCGGGTAATGCCGCAGCGACCTCGGTCATGAGGGCAGAGCGGACGAAGTTGCGGACCACAACGTGAGGAAAGGGGTCTGACGCGACCGGTGTTGCCACCAAGCGGTCGAAGTCAAGAACCGTAGCAAAATTGTCCATGGGTGATGCCGGCTGACGATTTTGTTCATGCCACGAACGGGGTTGCTCAGAAGCCTTCACGTTCTACGCGCTTGCGCTCCATTTTACGGGCACGCCGCACTGCCTCGGCGGCTTCACGGGCGCGTCGCTCCGAGGGCTTTTCATAATGGCGGCGCAGCTTCATCTCACGAAATACACCCTCTCTCTGCAGCTTCTTCTTAAGTGCCTTGAGGGCTTGATCCACGTTGTTGTCACGAACAAGAACTTGCACTTTTACTCCTTAGCTCCTTAGCTGGTCTGGCAGGGTGGGCGACTCACTAGACGACAAAAAGCCGAGCCAAAAGACTCAGCAGAACACGCGGCTAACGCTTGGCCGGTACGTACTCTTATAGCAAATTTTTCTGGTTGCCAAATCGTTCTGTCTGGCAGGCGCCAAATTCGCGACGCTTGGCGAAATTACCCTAATGCGCCATGTTTGTTTCATGGCGATCCTCAAAATTGCTCGCTTGGGTAATCCTATTTTGCTTCAGCGAGCCGCACCCGTAATGGATCCGTTGGCACCCGAGATCCGGAGGCTGGTCACTGACATGATCGAAACGCTCGCTGACTCTGGTGGAGTTGGTCTCGCTGCACCACAGGTCCATGAATCTCTCCGCTTGTTCATTTACCGTGTGCCGGAGTCGCGGGCAAGCGGCGCTCCGGATGACGAGGCCCAACCGCTTTCGGTCGTGATTAATCCAAAAATCGTGGAAACTTCCCCGGCAATGGTGGATGACTGGGAAGGTTGCTTATCGATTCCAGGGATATCGGTTCGGGTGCGACGATCCACCCGGATTTTGATACATGGCCAGGATGTTTCGGGCGCGTGGTTCACGCGGAAGGCCTCAGGTTTTCATGCGCGCGTCATTCAACACGAATTCGATCATTTGGAAGGACTCCTGACTATCGGACGGCTGACCGATTGGCGCTTGATTGGATTTAATGAGGAGATCGCCCGTGATCGCCCGTGCATCGAAGCGCTGGCAGTAGCGGTTAACGAAGGGGGGAACGTGGCATGAGCTTGGATAATACTGGAGGGCTGGGCCCATCGCTTGATCCCTTTCGAGAGCGCTTGCTAGGGGCGATCTTGGGGCGCGTCGGTTTTGATGGTTGGACTGGACGCGCCGTGCGTCGGGCATTGGTCGATCTTGGTGAGGATCCGGCGGACGCACTGCTTATGTTCCCGGGGGGCGCTACTGAGATGATCGAGGCATGGTCCTTGTTGGTGGATCGCGACATGATTACAGCTGCTCGAGTCGGGGAGCTTGGAGCCTATCGCACTTCTGCACGGATTCGTTTGATCCTCATGATGCGACTCGAGTTATGCGCGTTGCACAGGGAGGCAGCCCGCCGAGCCGTGGCGATTCTCGCATTGCCTATAAATGCTTCGCTTGCTTTTCGGCTGATATGGAATACCGCCGACTCGATTTGGCACGCCGCTGGAGACACCTCCTCTGATTTTAATTGGTACACCAAGCGGGTCATGGTGGCTGGCGTCTATTGGAGTACATTACTTTTCTGGCTCCAGGATGAGTCGGAGGACCATCAGAATACAATGTCGTTCCTCGACCGGCGCTTGAGGGAGATAGGGGAAATTGCTAAACTGCGTAAGATTCTTGAACAGCGTGTTTTTGGACTCATGCGTTCAGCTCCATCGCCGTTCGCATGATAGAGACGCTTCAGCCAGGGCATACGTTCGACGGCGGCGAGGCCGAGGTCCCGAGCCACACGAACCAGCGGAAGATTGTTAGAGAAGAAACGGTCCAGACTGCCCGTTGTGGCGAGTATGAGCAGATTGTCAGGCCGTCGCGCTCTTTGGTAAGCGGCGAGCAACCTGAGGTTTCCTGGATCATCGTTCGCGTCGATAAGTTCGGCAAGGGTGGCTGCATCGCGTAATCCGAGGTTCAGACCTTGGCCAGCGATAGGACGGACACTGTGTGCCGAGTCACCAACTAGGGCAAGTCGAGGCGTAAAATAGCGGTGAGCGTGTAGCGCCGAAAGTCGATAACTCCAGCGTGGGCCGATGAGGCGCACGGCGCCAAGGTGATCACCGAGCTGCCGTCCCACTTTCCTATTGAGCTTGGTACTATCCATGCGGGTTAGCCCGGTTTTCTCATGCGGGTTTCTGACGTGCCGGTTGGCGCGGCGAGTCCAGCGATCGAAGGTATCGGGAGCGGCTTTGCGAGCTGTATCGGCATTTTCCGTGCGAGCGTGTCCAGCGCCGGTTTTGGCGGCGTGATTTCGGGGGGGATGGCGGCTTGCGGTGTCTGGGTCGTGTCAGGCGCCGGCGTTTCCGAGCAAGGCGCGAGCGATACCGAGCTCATATTTCCATGGATGGGCTGACGCCATGGCGATGCGGACGCGCCGGACACTGCGTGTCACCTGGGCGCCGATCTTGAGCAATTTGAGGCGGATCGTGCCGCAGGTTGCCTGGGCGAACCGGGTGTGGGCGAGGCCGATCCGACGCAGGGCGCAGAGCAGGACGTAGGCCATCGAGGCGAACCAGAGACGCAGCTGGTTGGCGCGCATGGTGGCGGCCGAGGTGCGGTCGGCGAACAGGTCGAGCTGGCACTCCTTGATCCGGTTTTCCATCTCGCCGCGGGCGCAATAGATCGCCTCGTAGAGATATTGGCTGGCGACTTCTGCAGGCTTGAGGGAGGTGACGATGAAGCGGGGATTGGCCTCGCCTTGGGTCCATGCCGCCTTGCCGATCACCCGCCGGGGACGGTCCCAGCTCTCCAGCGTCTGCCCGATGAAGTCGCGGAACCGGCGGGCCGGCTTGCCGGTGGCGGTGCTTTCGGCCTCGGCCGCCGTGAGTTCGGCGTTGATTTCCGCGACCAGGCGCGCGTTACGCGCG
>JAJZCS010000296.1 GCA_021829055.1 Pseudomonadota bacterium | reverse complement strand
CAAGTGAGTACTTTGTTGGGTTGGCCAAGCGCCTCGACTTTCAGCGCATCGCAATCTTCGGTGTCGCGGACGAAAACGCCTCCAGTATCATGTTGCCGAGCGGTTCATGGCGCGATGACGAGACAAACACCGCCGCTGCTTTCAACAGCCCCCCGATGTCACGTCTCCACCCAACCAAGTGCACACGCGCAGCGATGTCGAGCCCCCCAATCAAGCTCTCAAGCGCAGCGCGCTCGGGTCCCTCACCTGCAATTACGAGGTGCGCCTCGGGCACGCGCGTCATGGCATGAATCAAGGTATCAAAGCCTTTAACCGTATGAAGCCTGCCAAGCGCTAGAACGATCGGTGTGCCAGAAGGCACACCAAGTTCTGCTGGATCGGTAGGGCGCGTAAACGCGAAATCGTCGACAAAGTTGGGCAAGTAGTACGTGCAACTGGAAGGAAAACCCTGTTCAACAATCCAACGAACGATGCCATGTGTGTTGCCCACCAGAACGTCGCACCGCCGAAAGTACTTAAGATCGTAGTAACCACCGAGCCGACCGACCAGAGTCCAGTCACCACGCGGCGCATGAGCGGCGGCGCGGCTCATCCAGGCGATAGCAACATTCGGCGCGAAGTCGCGCAATACCGCCGCCACACGGGGCGTCGTAAAAAAATCAAGCGTCCCCCCGAAGCGCAAGCTAACAGGGGCAAGACCAGCGTGGCGCAGCCTTGCTATCCTTGCCGGCTCTGAACGGATTATCGGCAGCACAGTCTCCCCGGCGCGCGCAAGGGCAATCGTCATACGTTCGAAGAACAGTTCCGCGCCACCGTGCGCCGCACCCGCCATCACTTGCGCGATTCTCATGTCACTCCTGCCACCGTTTGGTGGAGCAGTTCTTCTGCAGCAGCCGCCACTTCGTCGACCGTGAGCCCCTCCATCGGGGCTTCACCCTCTGGTCCTGGAGCCACGACCGAACAGGCCAATCTCCCAGCGGGGGCGTATTCGGCAGCACGAGAACGGCCGAACAACCCAAGCGTGGGCACCCCCGCGGCTGCAGCAAGATGCATCAAACCAGAGTCATTTCCAATAAACATAGCACAGCGCTCAAGGCACGCAGTGGCTTCGGGTATGGATAGTCGGCCAACCAAGTCGATCGCTCCGGGCAAGCTTTTGATAACGGGCATTGCACGGCTGTGTTCAATTTCTCCCGGCCCACCGAAGATTGCGATGCGCTGAAAGTCGAGGCGCTTGGCCAACCCAACAAAGTACTCACTTGGCCAAATTTTTCCTTCCCAGTTAGCGGTCGGGCCAAGGCCCAGAACGGCCGCCCCAGCCGGCAACAAATTCTCGGCCCGAGCCTGATCCGCTGGGCCGGTCCACGCAACGGGCAAAGGAGCAGAATCAAACCCGCACGCTTCTCCGATCTGTTCGTAGCGCCTTCCAGGCCGCCGCCCGCCATAGACTATGATTCGGCGCTGCGCACGCAATGCAAAAGACAAAAAAGAACCTCGGAAATCAACGATTAGGTGCCAATGATCGCGCACCAACCGCGACCATAGCGAAAGCCAATGCCGATCAAAAGCCAGCTTCTCAAACACGATCAGCCGTTCCAGTCTGGGCAGCCGGCTAAACAAACCTGCAGACGCAGCACCACAGGCGACCGTCAAGCGGGCGTTTGCGTGATCCTTCCGGATGCGTTCTATAGCGCCGGAGGCAATGACGGCATCACCCAGACGAGAAGAAACAATAAAAAGTATGCGCATGTCCGCCGGCTCTAGCACGGCTTGCCGTTAGGAGGGCAAGGGGCCACATCCTAGCCCATGACAATACTGTCCTATCTCCCCGAACGCGGTGTAATCGAGATCAGCGGCCCCGACCGGGTGACATATCTGCAGGGACTCGTTTCCAATGACGTGACCAAAGTTGCCCCTGGCCGAGCCGTTTGGTCGGCCTTGCTTACGCCACAGGGCCGATATCTCGCTGAGTTTTTTATTTTCTCTGATGGAACCTCTCTTTGGCTTGACGTCCCGCTCACCGCCATTTCGGACATTATGATGCGCCTCTCGCGCTTCAGGTTAAGAAGCAAAATCTCATTCTACGATCAATCCAGCGAGTTTGCCGTTCATGCCGGCTGGAGCGGTGCCCCCGAAACCGGCAGCATCCTGACGGCACCTGACATGCGTACCCCGCATGCCGGCTTTCGAATGCTGGCCAGCAAACCAGTGGAGGGAGCCGTCAACGCCGAAGCGTATATAGCTCACCGTCTAGCATTAGGCTTGCCTGATCACGCAGACCTTGAGCCGGACAAAACCCTCCTTATGGAGGCCGGGTTTGATGAACTGCATGGTATCGACTGGGGCAAAGGGTGCTTTATGGGCCAAGAGCTGACCGCCCGCACACGTTTCCGCGGTTTGGTGAAACGCAGACTCCTCCCGGTCGATGGCAACGAGGATCTCCTATCGGGGAGCAAAATCATGGCTGGTGATCGGCAGGCGGGCGACTTGCGCACCTGTCTTGGGCGGCGTGGACTTGCAATGCTCCGCTTGGACTGCCTTGGAGAAGAACTACGGATGGGTCACGTCGTGGTCCGCCCTCGTATTCCTGACTGGCTGACCGCCATTCATGATCATGCAGGTGCAACGCTTTGACTTGCTCATCACTAGGATGAAACTCGTCGATTAGCATGCACCTCCTCACGAGAAATGAATCGTCGACCCGTCAAATCCGTCCAATCGACGGTGGTATGAGGCAAAACTCGAACGGGCTTATCGACATCTGCTCCCAGGTACCCTCACACCACTTCATTTGACGAACCCTATTGGAAAAAGGCGCTGGGCACAGGCTAGGTTCTGTGGACACTTACTGTA
>JAJZCS010000295.1 GCA_021829055.1 Pseudomonadota bacterium | reverse complement strand
TCGGCACGTCGAATTGGTTCTCACGTAGCGCGGGCTCGCGATCGGGTCGGCTCCGGGCGGTGGGATGCCTCCGGAGCGGGGCCGCAAATCAGAGAAAATTGGTCGTGAGCTGCTGTTCACCGCAAATCGTGCGGGGAAAAAATGCGCTCGTTCAAGGCGCCTCGCAGCTCAGGCTACGGGGCGAGATGCGCAATGTACCCCCAGGGCCGTGGGGGTACACCTGGGGGTACTTCTCTCCAGGTTGTTATGGAAATGCGGTAATTTCCAGTGATATTGCGTCCGTTTCGACTCCGACCTCGGGCACCATCAACGATTCAACCATTGCGGCGGCGCAATGGACCCCGGAGTCCCGCGCCCCCGTCGTCGAGCGCCCAGCCAGCGACCCGCAGTGCAGTGCCGTCGGAGCCGGTCGCTCGCGGCAGATCGAATGAGGTACGCGCCAATCCGGCCATCAACGCCGACGCCAGCGACACCGATGTCTGTTCGATGTTGCCGTTCCTTTGAGATATCCCCAGGGCCGCGCAATCCGAGTGATGCTCCCTCCGGGCTCAATGCGTTCACTTCCGCGCCGAACCTTGGTCAGCCTATGCGGCTCCACATGACCTAACGGGCAGCCGGATGTCTGTCACTAATGTTGATGGTGGCTCGCAGGATTGTCCGTGTCTTGATGTTCCACGCCAACAGACATCCCACCCCAATAGCACCAGGCAACATATACCACCAGGGTGACCGGAATTGTCTTGGAGGCAAAATACTCAGGAACAGAAACCATAAAAACGCCACAAATGATGCCGACAAAATCTTTGGATCTCGTCCGGCTCGCGTTTGGCAGAACGCAGAAGCGGAGCCCTTTCTGTCGGTCGGACCATTTTAGCACTGGAAATAGAAACGAGACCCAAACGGTTCGCCGCGCAGCACGATCTTCGCGTTCTCATTCAGCATCCGACAGAATCCTTGACGCGATCCAATTGGCTTCAATTCGGGAAAGTCGCATTGCTCTAGGCTTAATCCCAAGGATAAGCCATTGTCATTTCGTCTTTATCAGACGCCTTCAGGGCCACTAAGAACGGGACTCGTCAGCTTAACGGGTCATCGCAGTACTGCCGAACGCCCGCGTACGCGCAAAGTACGCAACGTCAAAGGAGCGAGCAGAGACTGCGTGGGATCGGCTAGAGACACGCGGCACAGCATGGCGTTCGTGAACATGCCCTGTTATTACAAAATCCAATCCTCAAGCCGAATGCCATCGATCCGCGAGAACTCTCGTGTGTTATGTGTAACTAGAATGATGTCCAGCGCATGCGCATGACTGCCGATGAGCGTATCGAGCGGACCGATCGGTCTCCCCTGCTGCTCGAGCGAGGCGCGGACCTCCCCATAGGTCACTGCGGCGCCTTCATCGAAACCCGCAACCTCGAGCGCCAATAGAAATTCGCCCAGTGCGTCATGCGCAACCTTGGGACGACTACTCTTAGCGGCGCCGAATGTGAGTTCGCCCAACGTAATTGACGAAATTCCGACTTGTCCGACCGATTTGCCGCGTATTTTCTTAAGTGCAACCGGGTGTTTTTTGATGATGGCGATGCACGTGTCCGTATCCAGCATCCATTTCACTGCAGCGGCTCCCGCCGCTCGGCTTCACGTGGCTGCTCGCGTTCGTTCATGAAATCTGCCGGAAACTTATCCAGGCTCTGAACCAGCGTATCCCACGATTTGGCTTTGGGCAGAAGTACGACCGCACTGCCGACGCGCTTGATCAGCACCTCTGCTCCGGAAAAGCGGAATTCCTTTGGAAGCCGTACAGCCTGGCTGTCCCCGTTCTTGAAGAGCTTGGCCGTTTTCACGCATGCACCTTGGTCATTATTAAATATATATAAACAATATATATCCTGGTGGATTCTGTCAAGCACACTGTCTCTGCCCACTTGTAGTCCATCCCCCGGCAGCCTTCGCCCAGGTCGCGGCAAGCGAGGCGCGGGAATCCCCTCCCCCGTCAAGACACGCATCCCGATCAGGATCGATGACGATGTCATCGAAGCTTTCCGTGTCAAAGCAGACGCGGCCGGGCGCGCCTACCAGACCCTCATCAACGAGGCGCTGCGCGCCTCGCTTACAGAAAATGACCGGCCTCTGACGGCCAAAGTGATGCGCAAGATCGTCCGCGAAGAGCTTGCGCACGCACGGTGAAGCGATCGAGCCGCCCCTTGGCGCAATGCGAGGCGTCGCCGCGTGAACAAGCGCGGTTGTCGCCGACTGGGCTGGGGGTACCGGTTTGCTGCTGCGGAGCACCGTTGGGGTACTCCGGCTCAATTTTCGGCAGTCTCTCAATAATTTCAGTTACTTATGCCCAGAGTTCGACTCCGACCTCGGGCACCATCAATCCTTCAAGCGTTGCCGTGCACTGGAACCTCATCGCCCCCGTGCGGCGAGGCGCGCCCAGAACCCCAGAGAGGGCGCTGTGGTGCGGGATCGGACGACGTTCTGCACAACGTGCGGAGTTTAGAACTGCACGTGATTCGTGGAACCGCCATCAGCGTACCAGTTGGCACCCGCAAGAAAGCTGCAGCGGGACTGGATACGAACACGACCACCCGAGCGATCTCTTCTGGCGTAGCCAGCCGTTTCAAAGGGTTTCTTTGAACGACTGTTCGGAAAAGCTCAGGCTCACCAAGGCGCACCCGATCCCAACGTCCACCGGGGGAAAGGTGTCGCCAGGAGAGACAGTGTTCACGCAGACTGTTGGAAGAAGGCATAAGGCGAGAGACTTCATGTAGTGCGCCATGGCGGCCCCGCCGGCGCCATATGAGCCTGACTCTGGGGCAACCAACGAACTAGCTTTGGACCCGACGTAGGTGATCGC
>JAJZCS010000294.1 GCA_021829055.1 Pseudomonadota bacterium | reverse complement strand
ACTAGCACAGTGACTACTGGCACGAACGCAGAGTACTCTGCGCTGACAAAAGCAATACTCCCGCCGAGAATGAATGCGATGGTAATGCGCAGGAGATTAGTTCGGTCGAAAAGCATGGGCTTATCCTTCTGTAACGGGCCATAAGGTGTCAAGTCCCTCGTTGTGCAGTTCTCCATCGCCGGTGTCTTGCTTCTGTCCGCAGTCGGCGCAAAGCCGCTGCACCATGGGGTCTGATGAGGATAGGCCGGCCTATCTAACGACACGCAGTCATCACAGGATGCTGCTCCGGAAGTTGCGGCCTGACCTGATCCATCGTCCCGGCGATGGGACCTGCTTCAGACGAGGGGTGTCATCCTCGCCCGAACTCAAGAACTCCTTCTGCTTCCGAGCCCATTCATGCTCGTGCCGCCGCTGCCAGTGTCGGATTGAACGCGGTACCGCTGACCAGCATCTGGTGCAGAACCACCGCGAGCTTACGGGCCAGCGCCACCTTGGCCTTGCGCATGCCTGCGCGTTTGGCCACACGCATCGCCCAGCTCTTCAACGTCGAGCCCTTCACCGGCCGTGTGAGTATAATGTTCGCCGCCTCATAAAGGACCGTACGTACCGAGGCATCCCCAATTTTTGAGATCCGTCCCGTAAGGTCGGTCTCGCCGGACTGATACTTCTTCGGTGTCAGGCCAAAATGCGCCCCCACCATGCGTGAGGATCGAAACCGTGACGGATCATCGATCGCCGCCACATAGGTCAACGCCACGATCACGCCCACTCCGGGGGTACTCATCAGAAGGTGTGCCCGTTGATCCTGCCGGGCAAGCGTGCGGACCTGGGCTTCAAAGCGGGCAAACTGCCGGTCCAATTCCTCACGGGCCGACAGCAGCGCCGTGGTGATCATCACAAGGGTTGGGTGATCACCGACCAGCTCCTGCACACGGCCAGGAAAGCTGCGTCGCGTCGTGGCCCCGACCTTCAGGCCGAAGCCGCGCAGGATCCCCCGCAGGCTCAGTTCCACGTCGTTTAACTTGCTCTGGATCAGTTTGCGTGCCGTCAGTACCGCGCGCAGTTCCTGAGCTGCCAACGACTTGCAATGCACCGGGCGGAACCAGCCCATGCGCAACAGCTGGGCGATTCCCCGGGCATCCTTGCGATCCGTCTTCACCGGCATGGTCTTGAACGCCGTCCGCACGTGACGGGTCTCCAGTAGCTCAACCGCAAAACCAGCATCCTTGAGCCCCTTGTATAGCCACTGGGACAGCGGCCCCGCTTCCAGGCCGATCCGCGCCAGATCCAGGCCGAGGTCACGAAACCAGACGACCAACGCCTCCGGTTCCGACGCCACCTTGGCCTCTCGGACCACCCGGCCAGTTCCGTCAACTACGCACACACTTGAGCTTTCCAAAGACACATCTATACCGGCATAATGTTCCATGGCTGTCCCCATTTGATGCTTGGAGCAGGACCACCCTGACTCCGCGACACCATCAGTTTGAGGGACAGCCACCCATCTCGTCATCCCCGGACCAGCCGGGGCCCGTTACCCCATCTAGTGAACGCAAAAAGCGCATTCCTTGATCCTGCGCCGACCACACACTCACCCCTGCGTCCCAGACCCGGGAGAATTGGTGCTTTGCGTCGTCAAGGTGAAGCAGTCCGTTAGTGCCAAATGAATGTGATACAAGCTGCTCGCAGGAATAGGTCCGGAAAGTACAGCGTTGTTTGCATCAAGGCGGTCGACCCAAGTACCAACTAGCGGCGCCCCAGAGAAAAACCTAAGTATATTTTGCCAAGCATTCTTAACGACGTCCGTATCTCCGAGCTGACAATGGGCCTTCAATGCCTCCGTTTGCGGCCAAAGTCGCTTGCTTACCCTGGCAGTTCGAGCCGAAAGGTCTACCTCGTCGTAAACAAGACCTGTCGTTGGTTCCACCCCGACCATTTGGGCTGTTTGGTATAAGCTATGCATTGACGTCATATCATATTTCCCACTGAGCCGACCATATTGCGCGAGTAGCCATACCCATTCATAATGATGTCCAGGCTCTATGACCTTACCAACGGGCCCATTCAGGCGAGTAAGATCTGTCCCAAAATATTCATAGAGACCACCCGTTTCCGAGTCGAAGAAATAGCGACTCAGAAGCGACACAATTTCGCTCGCCCGGTTGAGAAATTCTTCTCTCCCAGTTGCTTCATATGCGGCCATATAGGCCTCTAAGACGTGCATATGGGGATTTTGCCTGCGGGGAAAGCGCGGCACATCCGCTTCGGCGATACTGCCATAAGGCTCGACGCGAAGCCGATCGATCGCCTTAACAGCATACCTTAGGGCGTCTAACGCCTCGCGTTCACCGCTAGCCCGGTAATACCAGCTAAACGCGAGGATGAGAAAGGCATGGTCATATGCATCGCGGGTGCGGTCTATGACTGCGCCATCACGTGCCACCGAGTGTACAAAGCCGCGCGCCATGCCATCTGGGGGCCCGTGTCTCTGAATAAATCGAAATCCTGCTTCGGCTGCTTCGATCGCATCATTCGTCAGCCGATGAAATGCTGCATGTGAGTATACAAATACTTGACGAGCCTGCACGACGATGCGCTTGGGAGCGGTCAAATCTGGTGTACCGTCGGGTTGAAGTCGCTCGACAAAGCCGCCACATTGCAAATCACGGCCCATCGAAGCCCACAGGGGAAGCGCACTGGCCACCAGCCAGCGCCGCATTGCAGATTTGACTTCCGCCATATTAGGCGGCAGCGCGTTCATCCGTATCATTCCCTGCTCGCAATGCCTGCTTGTTGTAAAATGTAAATCCACCGATTTGGACAACCGTCAGTATTCCGGCGATGTGAATCCCCCCCCCCCCCGATG
>JAJZCS010000293.1 GCA_021829055.1 Pseudomonadota bacterium | reverse complement strand
CGCCGAGATTGCCAATCGGCGTCGAAACCAGCATGAGCGCGACGTGATCGGCATCGATGCCCTGCGTTGCATTAGGAGGTTCTTTTGTCACGTCGGTCCTTTACCGGGATAGTCTGCTCGTCAGTGCTTTGTGCATGCCTCACGGCATGCGGTGTCGAAACCCCCAATCAATTCATGTCCAGAATTCCAAGCATCAATAGCACATCAGCATACGAATCGTCGGTACCGCAATTCGGTCGTCACCGCGGCCCGGTTGCCCTGCTCCTTCCTTTGTCCGGGCCATTTGCCCCCATCGGCCATTCAATGGAGCAAGCCGCGAAACTTGCTTTTGCCGCCAGCGGTGCGCCCCCCCTCGACGTGCGCAATACACAGGGAACGCCCGAAGGAGCAGCTGGTGCAGCCCAAGCTGCGATCAGTGCCGGGGACGGTCTGATTTTGGGGCCGCTCACTGCCAGTGCGGCGGAGGCGGTTGGTCCAATCGCGCATGCTGCCAACGTCAATGTGCTAGCCTTCAGCAACGACGAAAATATTGCGAAGCCGGGATTGTGGCCATTAGGGATCTCGCCGGGCCAGCAGGTGCGTCGCGTGATTGCAGCCGCTGCTGCATCGGGGAAAACCCGTACCGCCGCGATCCTGCCAAGAAGCCCGTTCGGCCAACTCATGGGTACAGCGTTACGGAAGGAAGCCAAACGTCTGGGCGAAACCGCTCCGCAAATCGGGTTTTACGACCCGTCATCCTTTGCCAGTCTGACACGGACCGTTCGGGCTATTACGAACTTCGATGCCCGCGGCGCCGGCCTTGAGGCACGAATCCGAGCCGCACGCGACCAAGACGACGAGGCTGGCCGCTTGTTGGCTGCCAAACTAGCTCTGGAGCCGATTCCGCCACCACCGTTCGATACTCTGCTCCTGGCCGCCCATGGCGAAACCTTGGCCGAGATTGCCACGCTGCTTCCATACTACGATGTCGGACCTCCTCAGGTACAAATCGTTGGACCAATGCTATGGGCCAGAGAAGCACAAGCAATGGCAACCCATCAGGCACTTGTCGGTGGGCTTTATGCCGCCCCGCCCCCCGCTCTGCGCGGGGCGTTCGTCCAGAAATTCGAGTCAGTTTACGGAACCAAGCCGCCGGCCATCGATGACCTGGCTTTCGATGCTGCAGCAATTGCCGTGTTGGCCGCTCACGAGGGAGGATACACCACGCGTGTTCTCACTAACCCAACCGGGTTCTTTGGTACCGATGGGGTGCTCGTCCTGCAGCCGAACGGCAAAGTCCGGCGCGGCCTCGCAGTGTTCCGAGTCAAGCCGGGTGGACCGCAGCTTGTTGCGCCAGCCCCGCACGAACTACCGCCGGACATCGTTCCTGCTCGCTGAACACCAATGAATGGTCAAAGCCGGCCGCGCCTGACCGTTGCACTGTGGCTGGGTGCCCTTCCGGTCGGCGGCATTTTGTTGCTGGTGTCGATAGGCGCCATGAAGCCGATCGCTGGGTTTGTCGCCCTGCTTTGCACGGCTCTTTGGTCGGCTGTGGCCGGGCTCGTTCTGGCCCGCGACCTCCATGCGTTCAAACAGGCAGTCGAGAGTGCGTCGCTAAATCAGCTTTCGCTGATCACTCCCGGCTTGACGCCGCTGGCGATGAAAGTTATCCGAGCAATCACCTTGGAGCGCGGGCGGCTGGGTCTGGTCGCTTCAAAGGCGGCCGCGAATCAAGCATTACTGGATCGCCTACCAGATCCCTTGTTCCGGTTGGACTTGACTCACGGAACTCGCAGAATCGTTTGGCGCAACCCTGCGGCCCAGCACAAGTTCGGCGACGAGGCAGCGTCGTTGCTGCGTCATCCGGCATTACGGGCAGCACTTGACGAAGCCGATACCGCAGAAGGTCCCATCCAAACCTCGGTCAGTCTGGCCGCGCCCATGCCCCGTGATCTTGATGCCATCGTAATAAGAACTGGTGTCAGCCCACCCGCCTCAACGTTTTTGCTTCTCTCTGACCGTACCCACGAGCGTTCGTTGGATCGGATGCGCGCGGATTTCGTCGCCAATGCAAGCCACGAACTTCGGACACCACTCACGAGCCTTATCGGATTTATCGAAACGCTGCGCGGTCCGGCCGCGGGTGATACCGAGGCCAACGCTCATTTCCTCGCGATCATGGCCGAGCAAGCCGAACGTATGCAACGGATCATCGCAGATCTGCTAAGCTTGTCGCGCATCGAGATGATGGAGCACCACCTACCTAAGGAACGGGTAGAGCCAAAAAACCTTCTGCGAGACGTTGCCACGTTCATGGCCACGCTGATTTCTACCGCCGAGGTCAATCTCGATCTCGCTATCCCGGCTTCGATGCCCCCTGTACATGGCGACGCCGGACAACTGACCCAAATCTTTGCGAACCTGATCGACAACGCGATCAAATATGGGCGTCGCAACGGCACCGTTAAAGTCCGGGCCGTGGCAACACCGGAACCCAACTTTCCGCAGGCGGGCGTACTGATCGACGTGATTGATGATGGACCGGGAATAGCGCACGAACATATCCCGCGCTTGACTGAAAGATTTTACCGCGTGGATAAGGGACGCAGCCGTCTTGTTGATGGTACCGGCCTCGGCCTCGCCATCGTCAAGCACGCGGTATCTCGCCACCGAGGCCGCTTCGTCATCGAAAGCACAGAAGGTATCGGCACAACCTGTCGTGTCTGGCTTCCACTGGCTCTCGACTCGGAAGTAGCCTCGGGTACTCACAAGAGTCAGGTCGACGATCATAAATAGGGCCACATGAATCTAGGTGTTTGATCATTTGGCTGGGGGGTTCCGGCGCGGGCCTTTCTCTGATTCATCGCCGATCAGCCTTTGAAAGGCTGATTGA
>JAJZCS010000031.1 GCA_021829055.1 Pseudomonadota bacterium | reverse complement strand
AGCCCGAGGCACGCCTCCATCCCCAGGAGGTGCAGCGGCTAGCCCGGTCCCATCATGCAGCAGATCATGACGCGGCATGGGCGACCCAACCTGCGCCGCATCTCCATGCACCTGGATCACCTCTGGCCGCCCGCTTCGCGGCCGCGGCCAGCGAGTGTCACTCAGGGCAGCCGGATCGGCTGGTGGGCCAGCTGTCCACGATGGGAGAGCGGCCCGAAGATCCGCCGGCCCGTTTCTGACTCATTGCCACCATGCCAGAAGGCACGGGCGCGTTGCCAACGGCCTTCAGGTCAACGTCGATCGCGAGAAGGAATGGTTGGGCTTCGGCGTGGTGACGGACATGGGCGAGACGTGTACGGCGTCGCGGGCAGAATACCAGGACATCGGCGCCGCTGCCCTCGACTTCAGCCGCCCAGCTGTTCGCGACCTCGGGAGGGCAATTGCTTGAGGAGAACTGGCTGAAGCGCCTGCGGCGTTACGATGCCCTGCTGTTCATGATCGTCAGGCACCAGCAGGAAGCCGCAGGCCAGCAAGCGGTGTCGGGCGCCGGTACAGGGCGTGCGAGGTATTCTCCGCATCGCGATCGGCCGGGTACGGAACAGCACGACGGGCGCTCCGCCATGCGTGCGAAGCTGGCCGATCTGAAAGAGTGGTTCGGCATTGTGCCCACCGAAACAAGGCCAACCACAAGCCCTGACGACAACGTGGGTTGTCCCGATCTTACCGTAAACCCGGGTGCCGTTGACCCGCCCCCCAACGCATCGAACTTACGCGGCAGTACAGCGGATTAATCTGAGACGGCGCTCTCCTCCAGCACTCGCTTCCCAGCGATACTATCGCGGACGTACGTGGGCAGGGCATGGCCACCGATCGTGCCTCGCAGTTTGGCGATCAACGCTCGCCCTTCCGCGACCGGAACATGAAAACGTGCAGTTCCGGGAGCAGGATCAAGTTGATGCAAATAATATGGTTTCACTCTCGCGTTTAACATCGCTTCGAAAAGGTCACGCAATGCCCTTTCACTGTCGTTGATCCCGCGTAGCAGGACTGACTGACCGAGCAAGGGAACTCCGCCGAACCGCAGACGCCGCAGTGCCCCCTGCGCAGGATCCGTGAACTCAAGCGCGTGATTGGCGTGGACCACAATGAACAGCGGGGTAGCGACATCCAGCGCCGCGATCATCGCATCGTTTATAAGGTCGGGCACGGCAACCGGAACACGCGTATGGATACGCAACCGTTTCACGTGCGGGATGTCGCCGAGGCGGCGAAGCAACGTCCGGATACGCCCGGCAGATAAAATCATCGGATCTCCTCCGGTGATAATCACTTCCGTGATCGCGGGGTGAGCCCCAATCCAATTAATTGCGGCATGCAACTCATCGGGCCGCAGCGCCCCGCCACCAGGACCGACATGTTCACGTCGGAAACAGAACCGGCAATAGACAGGACAGACAAGAGTAGGTTTCAACAAAACCCGATCGGGGTACCGATGCACGACGCCCTTAATCGGCGAAAGCGCTTCATCGCCAATCGGGTCGGAACTTTCATGCGCGGCAGCATGTAATTCCGATGGGTCAGGGATGAACTGCCGGCCGATCGCACCCTGATCCTGGCCGATCAACGCTGCCAAGGCCGGTGGTATGGCAGTTGCGTAACGCGCGGCAACTTTTGCGAGTTCATCGCGAGCGGAGAGCGGAACAAATCCCGCCTCAACAAGATCATCAGGTGTGCGCAACGTGTCTCGAAGCATAAACCGGTGCTATCCTTGACGCCATGACCACACAACCCTGGATGCCCGAACGCTTGGCGGCCCGCGCGGGATTCCTTCGTCGCCGAGCGCTACTGACCGAGGCAACCCGCGCATTCTTCAGCACGCGCGGCTACACCGAAGTCGAAACGCCCTACACCGTTTCAACGCCAGGAGAAGAAGTGTTTCTGACGGCGTTTGAGACCATGCAAATTGGGCCGGACGGCACCGCCACGAAAATGTGGCTGCATACAAGTCCTGAATTCACGATGAAAAAACTTCTTGCCGGTGGTGTCGGCCCGATTTTCCAGATTGCGCGGGTCTGGCGCAACCGGGAAGGCTCCGACACTCATGCGCCCGAATTTTCCTTGCTCGAATGGTATCGACCCGGAAACGACCTAGAATCGCTTATGCAGGAGACGGTTACCTTTTTGCGAGCAGTTCTGCCACCAGCAGTTTCCTGTCGTGGGGTCACAAACTCGCTTAACCATTTCGAACGAATCAGCGTCGGCGAGGCATTCAGCCGCTATCTTGGGGTCGATGTTCTGGCGAGCGTCGGTGATGCAGAGCGCCTCGCCGATGATGCTGATACACGATTACGGCCGGGCGAAACCTGGGATGATCTTTTTTTCCGCTTGATGCTGGGCCGGATTGAACCTCATCTCGGGCGCCGTCATCCGACGTTCCTTACCGACTGGCCGGCTCCATTGGCCGCTCTGGCCCGCCGAAATGACCGCGACCCGCGTGTTGCCGAACGGTTCGAGCTTTATCTTTGCGGCATGGAACTCGCAAACGCCTTCTCTGAACTTACTGATCCAGTCGAACAGCGAGCCCGTTTCGAAAGGGATCGCGTGCGGCGTCATCAGTTAAACGGTGCAGACGACTGGCCCATGGACGAGGATCTGCTTGCCGCAGTCGGAATGATGCCCGCTTGTGCGGGTATTGCCCTTGGCTTCGACCGTCTCGCCATGATCGCGTCCGGCGCCCATCGGATCACAGATGTGTTATGGCTTTGAAACATTCATGACTTTGAAACGTTCGAGCCTCCAAACCATGCTATGATTTGGAGGTGCGGAGGACGATGATGCGAAATTCAATACTCACGTTGTTGTTAGCCACGCTGTCTCTCGTGGGTTGCGCCTTCGGCCCAAACCTTCCCGAGCGCATGTCGATGTATGTCGGTCAACCCGAATCGGTGCTGGTCGCTCAGCTCGGAGTGCCCAATCGGAAAATGACCGTGGATGGCGTCACGTATTTTGCGTACGTACGTCATCACGTCTCCTATTCTCCCGGTTCCTTTTGTTATGGTCCGGCGTACTATTCCTATTACGGCCCTTTCATTCCCTGTAACAGTTTTCCCCCAACGTATCGGTATGAACGCTGCACCGTGACGTTTGCGCTCGAGAACAAACGCGTGCAGTCGTTTACCCTGCGGGGGGATGACTGCGACTAACCGGCAGAAACAAGGAAATCCTCGAATTCGCCTTGCCGGAACGGACGCGGAGAATGAAATTAAACGGCCACTGATCGCGCGACGTTTTTTGCCCAGCTCTGGTTAGAGTCTTCGGTGAATAGATTGAATCATTTATCTTTACTGACGCGATGCTGATGTGGTTCGCGATCAGGGCTGGTTGAGGAGGCCAGTCCTGATGCCCCGAGCCTATTCGCCTGACCTTCGTGAGCGTGTGATTCTGGTTGTTGAAACTGGCGAAGAGACGTGCCGTTCTGCGGCGCAGCGCTTTGGTGTGAGTGCGTCGTCGGCGATCAAATGGGTGCAGCGCCTGCATCGCGCAGGCGACCGGCAAAGCGCCGGCACGCGTTTGGTTTTTATCGATGAAACCTGGGCAAAGACAAACATGATGCGCACCCACGGGCATTGGAAAACCCTGACCTTCACCGCCCCCTGTGTGCTTGACGGCCCCATCAACAGCCGCAGCTTCACCGCTTATGTCGAGCAATTCCTGGTGCGGACCCTACGCCCGGGCGATGTCGTCATCCTCGACAATCGTGGCAGCCATAACAGGGCGAGGTTGACCTCTTTTCCCATCTGCCACGCGACCAAAGATCAAGATCAGAAGTCGAGATCGGTGTAGTGCGGCGGCGGTACGAAACCAGAAACCCGATCCGAAAGAAGCCCGCGAAACGCCGGTCTGGATTTCATGCGTGCGTACCAATCTTTTGCTGCAGGGGCGATATGCCAGTCTATATCGCCGATAAAATCCAGTGCCGACAGGTGGGCTGCTGCGGCGAAATCTGCCAGCGATAGCGTTGCACCTGCCAACCATTTTCGCGTTTCTGCCAGCCAATTGATGTACGCAAGATGCGTGCGCAATGCCCCATAGCCCGCCCGTAACCGGGCCGGATCGGGTGAGCCCAGCCCGGCGGCAGGCTTCATCACCTTCTCATCAACCAAGTTGCGCGTGACGTCCTCGGCAAAACGTTCCTCGAACCACGCTGTCATACTCCGGATCTCGACGCGATCGCCCAGCGTTTGGCCGATGAGGCAAATATCCGGATAGGCCTCGTCAAGATATTCGCAAATCGCCCCTGAGTGAGGAATGACCAAACCATTGTCCTCGGTCAAAGTCGGTACTGACCCGGTGGGATTCAGCACCAGATATTCAGGCCGTCTTTCCCATGCCTTCTCGACGCGAAGCTCAAACGGCAAGCGTTTCTCCGCCAGAACAAGTCGCACCTTCCGACATGCCGCTGAAAGCGGCTGATGATACAGGATTCGCATTAAGGCGCTTATGGCACTTGTGGGCTGCAGTGCAAGTCAGGTACCGGATCAAATTAGGGAAAGGCTGCGGTATACCCAAGTCCCTTCATCACTACGATCGTGGCGTTTTCACGATACCAATGCTCACGGCGTCATTTTGAACCGTCTGCGCCGAAGCGATGTTTCCGGCATTGGTTCCATCGACAATACACATGACAGACTGTTTGCCGCTTCAACATCTGCGATTTAATATAGCAGTCTCTTCCCCGCATGCTTGCCGCAGTGCCCATACGTTCCTCACCGCGTCATTTTACACCACAAAGCTGGCGCATCGCGGTCGCCCCAGTCGTCCCGTGCCAATAAAGGACGGCCCCGCCGAGCCGGATTGCTCCCGCGGAGGGCATGGCACCTATTTCATGGCCGCGCAAAAATGCTGGATGCGCGTGCATGCATCACGCAGCGAAGGGGTATCCGTCGCGTAGCTCACTCGGAAATGTCCTGGATAGACAAACGCGGCACCGTGTACCGCAGCGACGCCCTGTTCCTCCAGCAAGGCCGTAACGAACGCCCCATCGTCCGTAATTTTGGTTCCGCCAGAACTCGTCTTCCCGAGACACCCCGAAATCGAGGGAAACACATAGAAAGCTCCTTCGGGTTTGGCGCACGTCAGTCCCTGGGCCGCATTCAACATCTCCACCACCATATCACGCCGCTCCCGGTAGGCGGCCCGCATCGTCTCGATTGCATCTTGCGGACCGGTTAATGCTGCTAATGCGGCTGCCTGGCTGACCGAAGAAGCGTTCGATGTTGATTGACTCTGTAATTTGTCCATCGCCTTGATAAGTGCGACCGGCGCGCCGCAATACCCGATGCGCCAGCCGGTCATGGCGTAAGCTTTCGAGCAACCGTTCATCGTCACCGTTCGCTCCCGCAAACGTGGCTCAACTTCGACTACCGTGGCGGGCTTGAACCCGTCGTAGACCAGCTTCGCGTAGATATCATCGGTAAACACCCAAATGTTCGGATGCCGCAGCAACACATCGCATATCGGGCGCAAGTCCTCAGCAGAGTATGCTGCCCCGGTCGGGTTCGACGGTGTGTTCAACATGAGCCACTTGGTCCGGGGCGTAATCGCCGACTCCAGATCTTCTGCCCGGAGTTTGAACCCGGCATTAGGGCCACATGGCACAAACACCGGAACTCCTTCGGCAAGCTGCACAATATCCGGATACGACACCCAGCAAGGTGTCGGAATAATCACCTCGTCGCCCGCTTCCACCGTTGCCAGCATGGCATTGAAGATGACTTGCTTGCCGCCGGTTGAAACCATGACTTCTTCGGGCTTGTAGTCAACCCCGTGATCTCGCTTGAACGAATCGGCGACCGCCCGCCGGAGTGCCGGAGTGCCGGCGACATCAGTGTATTTCGTCTCGCCGCGCTGAATGGCGTCGATCGCTGCCTGTTTGATATGCTGCGGGGTGTCGAAATCCGGTTCCCCGGCCGACAAGCTGATGATGTCGCGTCCTTGCGCCTTCAGTTGTCGTGCCTTGGTCGCTATGGCAATCGTCTGGCTCGGGCTGATACGGTTCATACGTACGGCGATCAAATCCATTTATGTGCTCCCGTTGTACTTCTGTGCGCTCGGAATGGTATGGATTTAGACCTGTTTTTGCCGTGTGAACATGGCGCATCAACAACGCTGCCTTGGTCCTATTGCGGCAAGTCGCGCAACGCCATATCAGGGGGGAGCAAATTTGGGGTGTAGCCAAGCGGTAAGGCAGCGGATTTTGATTCCGCCATACGGAGGTTCGAATCCTCCCACCCCAGCCACCTCAATCGGGTCCTTTCTTGGGACATAGGTTCCACTTTATACCGGAGAACAGTTGCACTTTTTGCCTTTCGAGGGAGCGTCGCATGCCTTGGAAGGAGTCTAAATGTTATGGACGAACGGGTGAGATTCATCTTTCGGGTTCGGGAGGGTGAGAAGGTGGCGGCGCTGGCCCGGGAGTTCGCGGTCTCGCGCAAGACGGCCTGAAAGAGACCATCGAGTACTATCATGAGACGGGCCTGAAGGGGGTACTGACGACCGGAGCCGCCGGCCGCATCTGCTTTCAGACCTGCAAAATCACCCGAGCCAAGTGTTTGCCGGCCAGCGGGTCGGCACCAGGGAGGTCGATGCCGGCTTTGGCTGCTCAGCATCATGGACTATAATCTCGGCTACTTCGATGACACGGAGTGCAGACGTGAACCCGCTGGCAATCCATTCGGGGCAAAACTGTCACCCATGTCCCCAAAGCAATATGTCACCTACTCTCGGGAAGGACATTGGACGACAGCGCCGCTTGCTCGTTGTCCCGGCATCAAGACCGTGTACATTCGCTCAGCTTGTGGCAAATGGTGATTATGCCTGCATCCGGAAGCCGTTACGATGGCACTGCGCTCGCCCTTCAGGGCGGGGGATCGCACGGCGCCTTTACATGGGGCGTTCTCGACGCTCTCTTCGAATTCGGGGTTAAGCCTGACGCAGTAAGCGGCCTTTCGTCGAGAGCCATTCTGGCTGCTATGGCAGCCCAGGGATTCGCCCGAGATGGCCAGGATGGTGCTCGCAGCGCGATGGCAAAATTCTGGAATCGCGTCGCTGCCACCGACTGGCTGACACCCATTACGAAAGCCTTTGGCCACTGGCTGCCTGGGTTCGAGATCGGGCGTAACGTTTCCAACACCATCGCAATGCAGGGGCTCTCCGCGATGACAAGCATGTTCGGCCCCTTATCGCTCAACCCGCTTGGCCAGAACCCATTGCGCCCGACCTTGGCCGATCTTCTCAACCAACCCGCTCTCTGCGATCCGGCCGCTCCAACGCTCTACATCGCCGCCACCGCTGTTGAGACTGGCCGGCCACGGACTTTCTCCAATGCAGAAATCACGATTGACGCGCTTCTCGCTTCTGCTTGCCTCCCGCCCATCTTCCCTGCCGTGATCATTGATGGCGTTGCCTGTTTGGATGGCGCCTACTCAGGCAATCCGCCCCTCGCGCCGTTAATTGCCCGCCAGCCTAAGCGACTGATCCTGGTCCGCGCGCAGAGTCGGCAGCGCGTTGGCGTCCCTGAAAAGCCCGCAGAAATTCACAATCGTATTCAAGAACTCGCAGTCCAAACCGCAGTCGAGGCAGAATTGTCGATATTGCCGGCTCAAACGCACCTCATAGAATACAATGCGGACACGGCCCTGGCCGACCTGCCTCCTGCATCCCGCTTGAATACCGAAAAGGCCTTTCTCGACCGATTGTTCCTTGCTGGCCGGGCTGCGCATCGAGCCGCGGAGGCTGCCTGAACATGATCAACCTGCGTCAATTGTGGCGCGGCCCCAACAAGCCTCGGCGACAACATCGCCGCGGCAATCCACGGCGCAGCTTGTCCAATCGCCTGCTGCGTCTGACCGTCGGCTTAACCTTGACTGTCGGTGTGATGATCCTGCTCCCGAGCCTTGGTCTCGAACGTACGGCGTGGTTCGAGTATCGTCTGCGCGAAGCACATCTTGCCGCCCTCACGGTCGCAGCCGCTCCGAACGGCATGATCAATTTATGGACTCGCAACGAACTGCTGCGTCTCTCTGGCACCGAAGCAATCGAGCTTAGGACTCCCAATGGTCGGAAGATCGTGGTCATGCCCTCCCCTCGGCTTTACGACAACAGCGGGGCGGTTCAGCTCGGCGATGAGACACTGTTCAGCTCGACGTTACGGGCATTGCAAGTCCTCATCGGCGAAGCGCCCCCCAACCAGCTGGTGATCGCACCGAGCCCGCTGCAGCGGGACGCAACGGTCCGCATGGTGGTCAGCACGCAAGCGCTTTACCGGGATTTGCTCCGTCATGCCGAGCACATTGCGGCACTGTCATTGGCACTGGCCTTGGTTATCGGCTTGGCGCTTTATCTTTCACTTGACCGTCTGCTGGTACTGCCAATGCGCCGCCTCACGCACAGTATTACGGAGTTCCGCGCCGACCCGGAGCACGTCGTCCCTCTCGCGCATGAGCAGCCGGACAAGACGACTGACGATGAAATCAGCGTCGCAGCCCGTGAATTAGCGACAATGCAAACCGAATTGCGCGCGGCACTCTGGCGGAATGCGCGCCTCGCCGCTCTTGGCACCGCCGTCGCGAAGATTGGCCATGATTTGCGGAATATTCTGGCCTCTGCACTACTGATCGCCGATCGGCTCGTGGACAGCAAAGATCCGGCGACTCAGCGGGCCGCCGGAACGCTCGTGGCCGCGGTCGAACGTGCAACCGAACTGATAACCGCAACTCTTGCGTTTGCACGGGAAGGCCCCCCGCCACTGCTGCGCAGCCCGTGTAAACTACAACCCTTGATCGACGAAGTAGCGGAACAGGTTCGGCCTCTCGTCGGTGATTTCTCGCTGATCACCGAGATTCCCGCCGGCTTGACGCCAAAACTCGACCGAGGCCAGTTTCATCGCGTGCTGTTCAATCTGCTGCGTAACGCTGTTGAAGCCGGCGCTGACAAAGTCAGTTGCTCTGCCCGGATGGAAGCCGGAACCTTGATCCTCGACGTGACCGACAACGGGCCGGGACTCCCGGATCAGGCTCGCTCCAATCTTTTTCGCCCGTTCGTTGGCTCGGGCCGCCGGGGTGGTACCGGTCTTGGCCTCGCCATCGCGCGCGATCTGACCCGCGCCCATAGTGGCGAACTCGAGCTTACCGCCACGAGCCCGATCGGCACGAAATTCCGCATTACGATTCCGGAAGAGGGGTAAAGTACATCTTCCCTCCCTCGTATTACCTCCTCAGACCCGGCGCTGCATTGCGCAGCGCCGGCGCACTGGCAAGGGCAGCAATATTGGGGACGGGCGGAGCAAGATCCGGCTCCAAGGCGCAGAAAAACTCCAGTGCCAGCGCTGCCTGCAGCAGTTTGGTATCGCCGTGGCGCTTGCCGATAAGCTGGATGCCGAATGGCATTCCATCAGCATCCGTCCCTAGCGGCAAAGAAATGGCCGGATGCCCGACGATCGTCACCGCATAGGTAAGTGCCACCCAATCGTAACTGGATCGGGTCGGCTTGCCATCAATCTCCGTTGGATAAGGTTCTGTCCAATGCCTCGGCTGGATCGTCACACTCGGTGTGATCAGCAGGTCGTAGCGATCGAAGAATTTCTGCCAGCGCTGGTACAGCAGCGTCTGGGCAGCCAGCGCCCCGGCGACCTGTTCAGCGCTGTAACGTATACCTTCCTCGACATTAGCGCGAATGGCCGCGCCGAGATGTTCCGGACAAATCCGGTAGGTCGCCCCAAATGCTGCCAAGAAACTGACAGCCCGAAGAATGCAAAAAATCTCCTCGGCGCCACTGCAATCCGGTGCTGCATTGTCCGCAACCGCAAACAATGACGCCAAGCGGCGGTTACGCTTGGCAAACAAGCCACGCACCGCTTGCGACGTGGGAGCAAATCCAAGATCGTGGCTAAAGGCAATCCGCAGCGTGCCCAGATCAGCTGGTTCGATCCGCTCGATTTTCGCACTTGGAAAACCGAGCATGTCGTGCCGCTCATGCCGTGCGATGGCACTTAACAACAATGCCAAATCGGCAATACTGCGCGCCATCGGCCCGAGGGATGACAGGCTCAACGCGCCGAGTTGCCGCCTTTCCGATGGCACCAACCCAGGCGTGGGCCGCATGCCAACGACCCCGCAAAAAGCCGCCGAATTCCGCAAGCTTCCACCCAGTTCCGAGCCAGTCGCGAGGGGTACCATCCCGGTCGCCAAGGCTGCGGCAGAACCACCTGATGATCCTCCCACCACTTTCACTGGATCAAACGGATTTCCAGTCGCACCATAGACCTCATTGCACGCGCTGGCACCAAATCCGAACTCAGAGGTGTTGGTCTTACCCAGGATGATGCCACCCGCACGTCGAATGTCAGCCACGAGATTCTGATCCGCTACCGGAAGGTGATCCGTGAACTTCGCGCTGCCGTAAGTTGTTCGAAGACCTTTCGTGTCCTCCAGATCTTTGACTCCTATCGGCAATCCATGCAGCAGCCCCAGCTTTTCACCGGCCATTACCGCAACTTCAGCCTTCTTCGCGGCAACTTGCGCGGCCTCAAAGTCGCGCGCCACGATCGCGTTCACCGCGTGATCCACTGTCTCGACCCGCCGCACAAAGCTCCTCAGCAGTTCGACCGGGGACAGCCGGCGCGCCCCTATAAGAAGCCGCGCTTCAGTCGCCGACAAGTCACATGGTTCGGTCATCAATACCCCAGAGCACAACCGTCTTTACGCGGATCAGAAGCGCCGACGAGAACACCTTGATCATGATCGATCCAGATCGCCTGGCCTCCACCGAGGGGGCGTTGATTGAGGGAGGTCTCGCTGAGTTCATGACCTCGCACCGTCAGCCCCTGACGCGCCAACTGCGGAACTCCACGCTCAATTTCGACCATGCCGCCGACCGGAAAGAGTCGTGGCAAATCAAGCGATTCCTGAAGATCAAGCCCGTAATGGAGAAGATTGGTCAGTAGCCAGGACTGACCCATCGGCTGGTAATGCCCGCCCATGACACCGAAGGGCATGACCGCCTTGCCCGCTTGGGTTGCCATGCCCGGTATGATCGTGTGCATGGGGCGTTTGCCCGGTGCGATGCAGTTCGGATGCTCACGCCGGAGCGTGAAGCCCAGACCTCGATTTTGTAGAATGATCCCGGTGTCTCCCGCGATTATGCCGGTTCCGAAGCTTTCGTATGTGGAATTGATGAGCGAGCACGCATTGCCGCTTTCATCGACGACACTCAGACAAACGGTGTCCCCATGGGCCGGCAGCACAGCTTCGCCGGCGCGCGGCAGATTTTTCATTGCATGATTATCGTCGATCAAACCGCGCAACCCGTCAAGATAGGCGCCGCTTAACAAGTGCTCCACAGGCACTCTGGTGCCGTCCGGATCGGCAAGCAGCGTATCCCGGTCGCGATAAACAAGGCGCGCCGCTTCGATATGCCGGTGCAAGCGGATCGGACCGAGGGGCCCATCTGGCGCCGGGCCAAATCCTTCGATGATACCCAGAAGCATCAGCGCCACAATCCCCGAGCCATTCGGTGGGCATTCCCAGAGCGTGAGTCCCGCGAAGTCCCGCTTGATCGGCCTTACGAAGGTCGCACGCTCGCGGGCCGCCGCAAAATCAGCCTCCGTGTGGACCCCGCCCCGTGCACGCAGTTCCCCAACCATTGCCGCGGCAATCCTGCCTTCATAAAAGCCCCTGGCGCCCTCAGTTGCTATCGTGCGCAGTGTCCGGGCGAGTCGCGGCTGACGAAAAATAGTGCCTGGCCTCGGTGAAACCCCATTGGGCAGGAGCGCCATGGCTCCGGCCTTGCGAAGTTTGTCGGCAGATAGAGCCCAATCGAAGGCGACGCGATCATGCACCGGGAAACCCGCCTCCGCATAGGCGATTGCAGGTTGGAGTGCGGCTGCGAGATCACGTCGGCCGTGGGATTGCAGCAGAATTTCCCACGCCGCCACAGCGCCCGGTATCGTCACCGCGTGAGGAGAAATCGGGTCTAGCTCCGTAATCCCCTTGGCTGCGAAATAATCCACGCTGGCTCCAGCCGGCGCTGGACCAGAGCCATTGAATGCGATGACATCAGGCGAGGAGGCCTGTTTGTAAAGGCAAAAGCAATCGCCGCCAATTCCGGTTGACTGCGGCTCTATCACGGCCAGAACAGCGGCAGCCGTGATCGCAGCATCCATCGCGTTGCCGCCGGAACGTAACGCCTCTAACGCGGCAAGCGTCGCTGCCGGCATCGACGTCGCGGCCATCGCCCGGCTTGCATAGACCTTGCTTCGACCCGGCAGGTGAAAATCGCGCATCGAATAATCACCCCCTTACGCCCACCGGTCCTGTCGGCCAGTCATACGAACCGACGCACTGTTATCGCATTTCGGGACAACGATCTGATTCAGGGCGCCATATTCCGCTTTGCCAAGACAATGCATCGTGTCAAGAGCACCTGACTATTGCCATCGCACAGCTTGGGAGTCGAAATGTCCGACATCTTAATAGTCACCACCGAACAAATCGCCGGTACGCGAGTCAGTCGTGTGATCGGGCCGGTCTATGGCACGTCCGTACGTAGCCGCACCATCACCGGAAATTTTATGGGGGGACTACGTGCTGTCTTCGGCGGTTCACAAGGCGGATACACCCGCATGGTTGGCCGGACCCGGGATGAAGCTCTCACAGAGTTGCGTAAGCACGCAGCGTCACTCGGCGCCAACGCCGTGCTCGCCATGCGTTTTGACTCGGGTGAGTTCGACGCCGGTCGCCGCCAGGCGATGAACGAGGTCACCGCCTATGGTACAGCCGTGATTCTCGAAAACATCTGAGTCGCAGTAATCTCGTTATTCCACAATCCGGCGATAGAGATGCCACGTCGCGTGCCCGAGAACCGGCACCACAACTGCCGGGTCGAAGCAAGGTCTATGC
>JAJZCS010000030.1 GCA_021829055.1 Pseudomonadota bacterium | reverse complement strand
CACGATTGCTTCCGGTTCCAGGGCTAGGGCGCTTTCAGGGGTTAGCGAATCGTTTCGGCGCACGAGGCAGTTGGCGCCCAGATCCCCTAGAAAATGCACCAGGTTAAAAGTAAAACTGTCATAATTGTCGATCAGAAGGATCATGGTTCAACGACATCCGTCGTAATGTAGTTCAATGCATCCTCTGCGGCGCGGAACAGGGCACGTGCCTTCTGGACGCTTTCGGCGAGTTCTGCTTCGGGGTCCGAATCAGCCACGACTCCGACGCCTGCCTGAACATACAGAGTGGAGTCCTTAACGAGAGCAGTGCGTAGCCCTATACAGGTGTCCATAGTGCCGTTTGCAGCGAAATAGCCGATGCAACCGCCATAGAGGCCTCGGCGGGACGGCTCCAGCCCTTCGATGATTTCCATGGCACGAACCTTTGGCGCGCCGGATAACGTGCCTGCGGGGAATCCTGCGATCAGTGCGTCCAGGGCGTCGGAATCCTTGCGTATCGTGCCTTCAACGTTCGATGATATATGCATGACGTGCGAGAATCGTTCGATTGCAAAGCTCTCTGTTACACGGATCGATCCGATCTCAGCTACTCGCCCGACATCGTTCCGGGCGAGATCTAGCAACATCAGATGTTCAGCGCGCTCTTTCGGATCTTCCAGAAGCTCGGCTTCTAGTGCTTGATCTTCGCTTCGATTTGTCCCGCGTCTGCGGGTGCCGGCAAGTGGGCGAATTGTGACGGTATGGTCACGCAGGCGGACCAGGATTTCCGGACTCGATCCTACGACCTGAAAGTTGCCGAAGTCGAGAAAGAACAGGAACGGCGCGGGGTTGATCCGGCGTAAGCTCCGATAAAACGCAAAGGGCGGCAGCGAAAATTTCAACGCGAAACGTTGGCTTGGCACGACCTGAAAAACGTCGCCAGCCGCGATATATTCCTTTCCGCGCAGTACCATCGCCTTGAATTCCTGCTCGGTCATGTTCGACTGCGGGATGCCCACGGATTCCGGCCTCCCACTCAGCTGCGGGGTCGGGTGATCGAGTGCTACGATGGCATCGTCGATTCTTTGGATGGCAGCGGCGCGCGCGGCGACGGCGGAAATGCCGTGATCTGGATAGGCGGGAGCCGCGAGTGTAATTTCGTCTTTCACTGAATCGAAAATTGCAAACAGACTTGGACGCATCAGTTCGGCGTCCGGAATACCAAGTACTTCCGGCTTGCTCGCTGGGAGGCGCTCCATTAGCCGAACCATATCGTAGCCCAGAAAACCAACAAGTCCGCCGGTCATCGGCGGCAAGTGCTCAGGGAGATCAAGGCGGGTCGCCGCGATGTGCTTGCGCAGGCTTTCGAAGGCCGGCAGCGGGTTGGGCGTAAAAGTCTCGCCGTCACGGCTCGTGCTGACCGCGCCGCCTTCGCAGCGCCAAATGAGGTCGGGCAATAGGCCAATCACGGAATACCGGCCGCGTGCTGCGCCACCTTCGACGCTTTCGAGCAGAAAGGAGTGCCGGCGCCCGTGAGCAAGCTTGAGGAAGGCAGCAACTGGCGTGATAAGATCGGCAGTCATGCGGCGCCAGACCACCCCCCCACGACCGGCCATAAAGGCCTTGTCGAAGTCGGTTGATTGGTCCGACGCGGCGATGACATCCATGCTGTTTGATCCTTTTCCGGCGAAGGCTTTTCGTTAGGAGCCAAGCCGGTGCAATACGGTGGGGTTAATCTTTACATGGTACCGATCGCGCAGGCCGCTTGCGAAACTTTGTAATGCAGCGGTTTGCATCACCTCACCCAGTGCACTCGTCAAGCGCTGCCTGGTGTCCGGATCCGCATCGGGGGCTGGGTTTACGATCTTTGTCACTGTGGCCACAATAAACCCTTCTTTTGTTTCCACCATTGTGGGCTCGCCGATTTTTAAGCCGAAAAGGATCGGAAGAGCCTTTGTCGGAATCCCGTTGGTTCCAGGTGGATTCCGGGAAATTAATCCGGTTGTCCTGACGGCGTAGCCAGCGGTGCCCGCGGCTCGTACGATCGAGCTGCCGGATTTGATCAATGTCAATAAACGAGCTGCTGTCGTTTCCTGCTGGCGTTCGATCTGATGATTGGTCCAGTCTGACAGCACTGCGGATTTCACAGTGTTGTATGGCTTCAGATGCGGCTTAATGATTTTGTCTACGGCAATTGCGAAGTAGGCGTTTCCGGATGCTGATTTCGCTTGTGGCCGGACATCAGGGGGGGTTGTGAAGGCAGCCTTCAGAACCGCTTTTCTCAGGGCAACGGGGCCTGGGATAGTGACCGGTTTCCCGTCGGACCCGATGCCTGTTGCATCTGCCGTTGCGGTAACGGTTACTGTGCCAAGGTTGGATGGCAGGGCGTCCAGCGGTGTATTGGCGGCCAGCGCATCCTCAAGCTTTGGCAGATCCGCATCGACACGCGCCTTTGCTTTGCGCAACTGTAACCGCGCCTTGATCTTATCCGCAACTACAGAGAGCGGCTTCACGCCACTTCCTGTGTCTGCCGTAACCTTGAATACATATGTCCCGATAGCTCCCGTCACGGGTCCAACGACATCACCCGCTTTCGCGGCAAATACCGCCTTGGCCAGTCGACCGGAAGGCAGGTCCTCCGCCGTCGTGTTCTTCAACGTGAGCGTGGTTGCGCTGACTTTCTTGGCAGCGGCTTTCATCTGCGTCCAGCTTGCGCCGCTTCGCCATTGAGTCGCGATGGCATGGGCGCTTCCCTTGTTTTCGGCGGTAATGATCTCGACTGTCCGGCGTGCTGTTGCGGCGAATTCGCTCTTGTGCGCGGTGTAGTAGGTTTTGATTTGGACAGCGCTCACTGTCTCATGCGATGCGAGCAGGGCGGCAGACAGGATCGCTGCTTGGAATACCCGGCGCTCTGGTGTCGAATAGTTTTCAGGATGGTTGCGCCAGAATCGCCGCAAAACCGGTGTGGATGGCGGTGTAGGGGGAGGGGCGGCGGCAAAAGGAAGCTGAACGTAGGCTACTTGCCTGGTTTGGCCCAGATAATTGTAAAGAAGCGCGATCAGGGGTTCGGGTGCATTCGCGCCGGCTGAGATCGCTTGGACCACTTGATCCGCATTAATGCTTTGCGTCATGTCGGCCATGAACATGGCTGGGGTAAGGTTATTGTCGGCCAGTACCTGCTTAAATCTAGACATATCGAATTTGCCATTTTGACCCTGGAACACGGACATCGCAAATACTTGCCGCCGGAGCGCATCGGGCGGTGCAGCGACACCGAGCCGCGCCACCTCGTGGGCCATCGCCGCCTTGTCAATTGCCTCTCCCACGATACCGCCTGCGATCAACTGCCGTTCCTCGGCGCTTAGCGGTTTACCCCCCTGCTGCTGGGCGATTCGGTTGATCGTGTTCTGGTACGTGTTTTCAACAGAGGTTAGGGAAATCGGCTGACCCGCCACGGTTGCTACGGCATCGGAACTGCCGATCATCGTTACGACATTGGATATGCCCCAGAATACGAATACGACCACGAGAAGCCCGAAGAAGATCCGGACAATCCAGTTGTCGAGCAGTTGGCGGATGAATGTAAGCATTGAGCGCCTCAAAGGGGTGAATGGAACCGCGTTTACCACGGCATCGCTCAATTGCCACCCGGTGCAATCGAGGCTTACTTAGATGCTGACCTTCGGAGGACTGGATGAGATGATCCGCCAGATGATCGCAGGCAATTGGAAGATGAACGGAACCAAAGCTGGGATAGTCGATTTTGCCGATGCGTGCAGCCGTGTGCCATTGTCGGCAGACCTGCTGGTCTGTCCCCCTTTTCCGCTGATAGGACCTTTGGCGGGTGCATTGGCAGGAACGCGCGTCATGATCGGCGCACAGGATTGCGGTGTCCAGCGCCAAGGGGCACATACTGGGGACGTTTCCGCCGATTTGCTTCGCGAAATTGGTGCCTCTCATGTCATTCTGGGCCACTCAGAACGGCGCGCTGATCATCATGAAACCAGTCAGGAAGTCCGTGCCAAGGTGACGGCGGCTATGGCGGCCAGTCTGGTCCCTATTGTGTGTGTCGGCGAACGCGAAGCCGAGCGCGATTCGGGCCACGCCGAAACTGCAGTGTGTTCCCAGCTAATCGATTCACTTCCAGAGGTGTTTGACGGCCTTGTTGCCTATGAGCCTGTGTGGGCCATCGGCACGGGCCGCACGGCGTCGCCTACGGACATTGAGGCCATGCATTGCGCGGTCCGCAATGCCCTCGTCGTACGCCTAGGATCTAGCGGCGCAAAAATCCGGATTCTTTACGGCGGTTCGGTTAAACCCGACAATGCTGCCGAGCTACTGGCGGTTCCCCAAGTGGGCGGCGCGCTCGTCGGCGGTGCGAGCCTCAAGGCAGCTGATTTTCTGGCCATTGCCGCGTGCGCGCGTGAGGCGTAAAAAGCCGCAAACTTGGCGAAAAAGGTGGTCATGATAACGGTTCTGCTCGTACTTCAAGTGTTTGTGACGCTAGCGTTGATCGGCGTAGTGCTGATTCAGCGTAGTGAAGGAGGTGGACTCGGTCTGGGCACCAGCCAAGGTATGGGAAGCTTCATGACCGGCCGCAGTACTGCGAATTTGTTGACCCGCACGACGGCAGTACTTGCCACACTGTTTTTTGCCCTATCGCTGGGTTTGGCACTTCTTTACAAGCATGGCGGCGCAGGCAGCGGCAATGCGGCGGCAATACTAAAGGGCGCCCCACCAGCGAAATCGATGCCAGTGACGGTGCCGGCTTCGGGTTCGCCACCCGTTCCTGGCTCAAGCACCAGCCAACAACCGGTCCCGTTGCCTGTGCCGCCGCCCTCGTCGTTGCCTGGCAAGAATTAAGGTTTGGCGACTTTATTTATTAGAAGGTGCGGGGTTTTGTCCCGCACCGCGCTCTGTTATGTGGGGATTCCATGATCCGGTATGTATTCATCACCGGCGGCGTGGTCTCTTCGCTCGGTAAGGGTATCGCATCCGCTTCGCTCGGCGCGTTACTACAAGCTCGTGGCTATTCAGTCCGGCTTCGTAAGCTCGACCCTTATCTGAACGTTGATCCGGGTACAATGAGCCCATATCAGCACGGGGAGGTGTTCGTAACCGATGATGGGGCGGAGACGGACCTCGATCTCGGGCACTACGAGCGATTTACAGGTGTGAGTGCTCACAAAACGGACAATGCGACTACCGGTCGCATTTATGCTGAAGTAATTGCACGAGAACGGCGCGGTGACTATCTCGGTGCTACGGTTCAGGTTATTCCGCACATCACTGATGCAATCAAGCAGGTCATTGTGCGTGACACTGCGGGACTAGATTTCGTGCTCGTCGAAATCGGTGGCACGGTCGGGGACATCGAGTCGCTTCCGTTTCTTGAAGCGATTCGCCAACTCGGCAACGAACTTGGGCCTGCGGCAGCGATGTTTGTGCACCTAACTCTTGTTCCTTATATTTCCAGTGCAGGAGAGCTAAAAACCAAGCCGACCCAGCATTCAGTCAAAGAGTTGCTGAACGTGGGCATTCAGCCGCATATGCTGATCTGCCGATGCGACCGGCCAATTCCCGATGGGGAACGCCGAAAAATCGCACTCTTTTGCAATGTTCGTCCCGAGGCTGTGGTGCCGGCGCTGGATATCGGCACGATTTACGGAGTGCCAATTTCCTACCACGAAGCGGGAATGGACCGCGAGGTGTTGAGACATTTCTCACTTCCTCACGATGTGCCGCCGGATCTTTCGCGCTGGCGGCGTATCGTGGAGATCGTGAACGCACCCGAGGGTCAAGTGACCATCGCTGTTGTCGGAAAATACACAAATCTCCTTGACTCATACAAATCGCTAGCCGAGGCGCTTGCGCATGGCGGCATCGCCAATCGCGTGAAAGTGGTCCTTGACTGGGTTGATTCGGAAGTATTCGAACAACTGGGAGCAGTTGCGCGACTCGACGGAGTTCATGGCATCCTGGTACCGGGCGGTTTCGGCGAACGTGGCACAGAAGGCAAGATTGAAGCGGTACGTTTTGCGCGTGAGCGACGTGTTCCGTTCCTCGGTATCTGCTTCGGGATGCAGATGGCGGTTATAGAGGCCGCCCGGAATCTTGTCGGCCTGAGCAGCGCATCGTCAACGGAATTTGGCCCGTGCAAGACGCCGATCGTCGGCCTGCTTACAGAATGGGCGCGCGGCAATGAAATTGAACGTCGTGCTGCACAGGGGGATCTTGGGGGCACGATGCGGCTCGGTGTGTACCCGGCGCTCCTGGCGGAAGACAGTTTGGTGAGGAGCATTTATGGAGGCAGCGCCCTGATCGAGGAGCGGCATCGCCATCGTTACGAAGTCAATAGTCATTACAAGGATGAGCTTGAGGCTGCCGGACTCCATTTTTCCGGCATGTCGCCGGACGGCGTTCTCCCCGAGGTTATTGAATACCCAAATCATCCATGGTTTATCGGCGTCCAATATCATCCCGAACTAAAGTCGAAGCCATTTGCTCCGCACCCGTTGTTTGCCAGCTTTATCGGGGCCGCGGTTAAGCAGGCTCGTTTGGTCTGAGGAGGGTTCTGAAAGGCTAAACGAAAAGATCCGTGCCGGTAACCACCCCTGTCTTTGCTCAGCACGAACCGTCTTGCGGTCGTGTTTCACCAGAAGGATTGCGCCATCATGGATGTTTCGATAGGCGACCTGATCATTGGTAATAACCGTCCTTTCACCTTGATCGCCGGGCCATGTCAGATCGAGAGCGCTGCGCATGCCACGGAAATAGCTGCAGCGCTAAAGGAAATGACGCAAGAGCTTGCCATCGGGCTGATCTTTAAAGCGAGTTACGACAAGGCAAACCGTACATCCCTGACCGGCGTGAGGGGGGTGGGCATGGCCAAGGGTCTTGAGATCCTGGCCGATATCCGGGCGAAATATGCGTTGCCCGTGCTGACCGACGTCCACGAGCGCGAACATTGTGCTCTTGTCGCGGAAGTGGTGGATGTGCTGCAAATTCCGGCCTTCTTGTGCCGCCAAACCGATCTACTCCTTGCTGCTGGCGCTACTGGGCGTGTGATCAACGTAAAAAAGGGCCAGTTCCTCGCGCCGTGGGACATGATGAACGTTGTTACAAAAATCGTCAGCACCGACAACAATCGCATACTTCTCACGGAACGAGGCGTGTCGTTCGGTTACAACACGTTAGTTAGTGACTTTCGTGCTATACCGATCATGGCGGATTTTGGTTATCCTGTTGTTTTCGATGCCACACACTCTGTCCAACAGCCGGGCGGACAGGGTAACGCTTCGGGCGGGGACAGGCGTTTCGTTCCCCCCCTGGCTCGGGCTGCCGTGGCTGTCGGTATTGCCGGGTTATTTATAGAGTGCCATCCGGATCCCGATCGCGCGCCGTCGGACGGCCCCAACATGATCGCGCTTCGTGAGATGCCTCGACTCCTTGCCGACCTGCGGCACTATGATCGCATCCGGAAGGCTGAAAACGAGTCCAGCCCCTTTGTTTCCTGAGGCGACTGTAGCCTAATGAGACTGGGCCGCCGACTTGAGTTGGCCGCAGGCGGCGAGAATGTCACGGCCGCGTGGCGTCCGAACCGGCGCAGCATAGCCGGCATTCATGATAACATCGGCAAACCGCCGGATGGCATTTCCGCTGGACGTTTCATAGACTGAACCCGGCCACGGGTTAAATGGAATCAAATTTATTTTTGCATGGATGCCCGCGATCAGGCGTACAAGCTCGCGAGCATCTGCCTCGCTATCATTTATTCCTTTTAGCATAACATATTCAAAAGTGATGCGTCGGGCGTTAGATGCGCCGGGATACCGTCGGCATGCCGCAATCAATTCCGAAATTGGGTATTTGCGATTCAGTGGTACGATGACATCCCGGACATCATCGCGGACAGCGTGCAGAGAAACTGCGAGGCCGACCCCTAGTTCCGCCCCACAACGGTCCATGACGGGCACGACACCCGAAGTCGAGAGCGTGATCCGCCGGCGCGACAACCCAATTCCTTCGCCGTCCATAATGATTTTAACCGCGGTGGCCACGTTTTCGTAGTTGTACAGTGGCTCACCCATTCCCATCAGAACAATATTGGAGAGAAGGCGAGGTATCTCGCCTTTTGGCGAAGGCCATTCCCCATATGCATCACGCATGGTCATGAACTGCCCCACGATTTCTGCGGCGGACAAGTTTCGTGTTAATCGCTGCGTACCGGTGTGGCAAAACCGGCATGAGAGCGTGCAGCCGACCTGCGAGGAAAGGCAGACAGCACCGCGATTTTCGTTGAGGTCGGGAATGTAGACGGTTTCCACTGACTCGTGGTCCCGGAAGCGGAGGAGCATTTTTCGGGTTTGGTCTTCGCTGACTTGGTTTGCTATGACCTCAGGTCGACCGATAAGAAAATGCGCGGCGAGCTTTTCACGGAGCGTTCTGGCAATATTCTCCATCAGGGCGAAATCCGTCAGGCCTTGATGATAGATCCAGTGCCACAGCTGCTTGGCTCGAAACGGCGCCTCCCCGATTTTCCCCATTTCGTTGATCAACTGTTCGCGCGACATCCCGACCAGATCACGTCTTCCATCAGACAACTCGGCTGGTGGCGGTGCGAATAACGCCGCTTTGGCAAGAATCCGCGACCGCTCCGCTGCGCTTAGATCGGGATTCTCGTTCCTGGCATCCGGGAGGACAAATGCGGTCGGCATGGCATTATCGGTTGGTGACCGGACAAGCCTTCAGGATCATCTTGTACGCGTCTCTAAAGCCTTCGAGGCTGAACTGATTGCTTACCGGCTGGGCGTTCGGCGCCGTAGCTGTCGCTTTCACAACGATACCTCTAAGCAGAGCCTTGATGACGTTGGCGCCGTTCGTTGCGTAAGCCATGTTGGCTTTGGCGAAGAAGTCGAACTTTTGTGTGCCGACCGTGAGTACGACTCTTGCACCCTTAGTGTAGGTAATCCCCTGACTCAACGATATCTCATCACGAAACTTGGCGCGTTCGGTTACGGTCAGCATTGCGGGTGTCGCTTTGCTGCCTACCGGCAAATCTTCGTTGGTGAAGGCATAGCACGCCTTGTCCGCCCCACTGCCGTAGGTCGCAACCGTCCAAGATTTGATTTCTCCGAGTCGCTGTGGGGTACTAGCGGCTGAGGACTGACCTGCAGTGGCTCCAAGGAGGGTCAGAACCGAGCCGAGGATAAGAAGAGATGCGGTTTTCATAGGGCAAGACATAGGCTGCGCGGCAAGCATGAGCAACTGTGCCCGATCAATCGACGGCGGCCATGGTCCGGAATTCTGCTTCGGTCAGGATTGTAATGCCAAGTGCGGCTGCCTGAGCGGCCTTGGATCCCGCGTCGTGGCCTATCACGACGTAATCCGTTTTTTTTGAAACGGCTTCGGTTACTTTTGCGCCAAGGCTTTCTGCCCGCGCCTTTGCTTCGGGTCGTGTCAGTGTTGCAAGTGTACCCGTGAACACGATCGTTTTTCCCGCGAGATCTGACCCCTTTTCACTCAACTTTTCGTCTTCGACCGCAATTTCGCGTTGTAGTTGGTCAAGAAGCCACGTGTTGTGTGGTTCAGCGAAGAAGCCCACGAGTTCCTCGGCGATCGACGGGCCGATGCCGGAAATAGAATCCAGTTTCACGCGTGCGTCTGAGCCAATCACGATGGCACCGTCCATGTCCCGTCGCCAGTCCGAGTACCTAACATAGTGGCGTGCGAGCAGTTTCGCATTTGCTTCGCCGATGCGGCGGATGCCGAGTGCAAAGATAAACCGTCCCAGGGCGATCGTGCGGCGGCCATTAATCGCAGTGATGAGCTTACGCGCCGATACGTCGCCCCAGCCGTCAAGGTTGGCAATCTCTCGTTCTCGTAGAGGCAGTCGGAAAATATCGACGGCATTCTGGAGCCATTCTAGTGCGTGGAACTGGCGGATAGTCTTTTCTCCCATGCCATCGATATCGAAGGCGCTCCGGCCGCAAAAATGGATCAACCGCTCCACCACTTGTGCGGGGCACGAAAGCCCTCCCGTGCAGCGCCGCACGGCCTCTCCGTGAGGCCTGATGGCCAATGATCCACAGACTGGACAATGTTGGGGAAACAGAAACGGCGTAGCGTCAACCTGACGGAATTTCGGTAACACCCGGACGATTTGGGGGATCACATCACCAGCCCGCTGCAATTCGACCATGTCGCCGATACGGATGTCCTTTCTTCTGATCTCGTCTTCGTTATGCAATGTCGCGTGCTGGACAAGGACCCCTCCTACATTGACGGGGTCAAGGATGGCACGCGGGGTGAGCGCGCCCGTTCGCCCGACTTGGATCTCGATTTGGCGCAGCATGGTCACGGCATGTTCGGCCGGAAATTTCCATGCCACCGCCCATCTGGGCGCCCGGCCAATAAAGCCAAGCCTGTCCTGCAATGAAAGGTCATCGATCTTGTACACGATGCCGTCAATGTCGTAGGAAAGTTTCGCCCGTCTTTCGGCGACGCGCGCTTGAAATTTGGCGGCGTCTGCCTCACTAAGGCGCTCAGCAAGCGGGTTGACCGGGAACCCCCATTCCTTGAGGATGCCAAGGTAATCCCAGTGGGTTTTTGCAATTGGTGAGCTGCACTCACCGCGCGCATACGCGAAAAGAGAAAGCTTGCGGGATGCGGTAACGTTTGGGTTGAGTTGGCGAAGACTGCCTGCGGCTGCATTGCGCGGATTGGCGAATTTTTTTTCGTGCCCAGCATTGAGAATCAGGAAGTCGGGCTTCGTCATGTAAACTTCGCCACGGATCTCGATCAGATCAGGCGCGCCTTTGGGCAGGACGCGGGGCAGAGCAGCAATCGTGAGGAGATTGGCTGTTACATCCTCACCTTCGGTGCCATCCCCGCGCGTGGCGCCATGCGTGAAACGCCCATTCTCGTAGGTTAGTGAGATTGACAGGCCATCGATCTTTGGCTCAGCGACGAATCTCAGATCTGAACCGCCTAATTGGAGGAAACGCCTGATTCGTGTACAGAACTCGGCAAAGTCTTCGGGCGTGAAAACGTTATCGAGAGACAGCATTGGCTGTAGGTGGCGAATCTTGCGGAAGGTGCCCGACGGGGGCATTCCGATGGTGTCGAGCTCTTGCGCCCGGAGCTCCGGGAACCGTTGGCGCAGGGCTTCGGCTTCCCGTCTAAGCTTATCATACTCGGCGTCCGACATGATTGGCTGATCGTGACGATAATACGCAATATCGGCTGTCTTGAGGCGCTCAAGCAGGTCCGCAAGGTGGTGGGCGGCGGGCGTGGACTCGCTCATCGGTGTTCCAGTAGGCTGTGAGCGGCATCTCTTGCGGCATCAGTTACCGTTTCCCCTGCCAGCATTCTCGCGATCTCATCGCGCCTGGCATCAGGATCAAGGTGCAGGATTTCCGTCCGTGCCCGGTTTTGCTGGACTGACTTACTGACAACGAAATGATGATGCGCGCGTGCTGCGACCTGTGGTGAATGGGTAATCACCAGAACCTGCATGGACGTCGCGATGCGGGCCAGGCGGTCTCCCACGGCTGCCGCCGTTGCGCCGCCAATACCGCTGTCGACTTCATCGAAAATCAACGATCTGGAAAATCCGATTCTAGCCAAAACGACTTTGAGTGCAAGCATCAGTCGGGAAAGCTCACCGCCTGAAGCGATCCGGTCGATTGAATTCAATAGCTCACCCGGATTGGTCGCCGCCAAGAACCGAACGTGATCGATGCCAGATTCGTTCCATCGCTCTTCTGGTAATTCTGCGCAATCAATTGCAAAGCGCACTCGCTCAAGCTTGAGTGAGGGCAGTTCGCACGAAATCGCGGCTTCAAGATGGCGGGCGGCATCCGAGCGGGCAGCACGTAACGTTTGCGCCGACGCGATATACGCCGCGCGCGCCGTCTCCGCGTTGGCCGTCAGGGTTTCAAGATCGGCTCGTCCCATGTCGAGGGACCTGATTTGTATCGCAAACTGATCGAGCAGGGCCGGCAGCTCCGCTACACGAACCGAATGTTTGCGTGCGCCGGCACGGAGTGCGAACAAGCGCTCCTCGATTGCATTGAGGGCATGTGGGTCGACGTCAGCCTCAGCGCTGGCCCGTGTCAGCAGGGACTCTGCTTCAGCCAGCGCATCCTGTGCGTGCTCGATCGCCGCGAGAGCGTCTGCGACGGCACCGTTCGGTTCGGTCGCAGCGACCTTGACCAGGTTGCGGGCGGCTGAGCGGAGGGCGGCTGCGGGGCCGGGCGATCCGCGGCCCTGTGGTGCAAGTTCCGCAAGCGCTGCCTCAAGGGCGGCCGCTCTGCGTTCAGCACCCTGAAGGCGCTGACGTTCAGCAGAAAGGTAATCTTCTTCTTCCACCTTCGGCGCCAATACAGACAATTCGGAAAAAGCGTGGCGCAAGAATTCCTCGTCGCGTCGCGCCGCTTCGATTGCTTGCTTAGCAGCGTTCAGCGTCTGTTGTGCTGAGCGTGATGATTTCCAGGATGCGGCCACACTTTCGCGGAGTACGATGCCAACGCCAAAGCTGTCGAGTAGCTGCAACTGCGTCGTGGGATTGATCAGCGCGCGAGAGCCATGCTGGCCCTCGATTTCAATGACCGTTTCCGCGATCTGCCTCAGCAGAGCAAGGCTGCTCGGCTGGTCATTGATTAAGGCCCGTGACCGGCCGTCGCGCGCGATGCTTCGCCGAAGCACAAGAGAGTCTCCTGATTCGAGACCATGATCTGACAATATGAGGTGCGCAGGATGATCTGCCGCGAGTAAAAATTCTGCCGTGACCGTCGACTGTTCTGCACCTGTACGAATCAGGTTGGTATCAGCGCGGTCGCCAAGGGCCATACCCAGAGCATCCAAGAGGATGGACTTGCCTGCGCCAGTTTCTCCGGTAAAGGCCGTCAATCCACGCTCGAACGCAAGGTCGAGCCGATCAATCAGCACCACATCGCGGATCGAGAGGGCTGAAAGCATGACCGGAACGGGCCGGATTAAAGCAGCCCGAACAGAAAACCGCCGGATCGGTGGGCAGGTTGCGGTGTGTCAGCAATCAGCCCGTGCTATAAGCCTGCGC
>JAJZCS010000292.1 GCA_021829055.1 Pseudomonadota bacterium | reverse complement strand
CGTAACACGTTTTAATAACGCCCCCCAACAAAAAAGAGGACGAGTCCACCCATCTACCGGCAGCACTATGGCACACAACGATGCCACTTGCGCGATGACCGAAATCGTTCAGATAGGACCCGCCACCTTCACCTTGGGCCAGCTAAACAGCGTTCCCATTAGCCCAATTTAAAGTCGATAAAGTGTAGTTCGTGATCATGCTTTTGATAGTGCGTGGCACTATCGTTGAAAGCTTACGACAGCAAGACGTAAGATAGCTGCCACGCTCAAAAAGAGCTTATCTAGAGATTTATGGAATCCCCGTTTCACGCTCAAGATTCCCCGCATTTTCACACCGTCCCGAACGCTTCGGCGAAGACGGGCAGTTCGGCGAGCATATCGGCGAATTTGTGGATCAGTGGCCCCGGGCAAGGTCAGCGGCATGATGGCGAAGGCGGCAATCAGCTACAGGCGACCGGGCCGGGCCGGCGTGCTGACATGGATCGATCCCATGCCCATGCCGAAGCGCAGGTCCTTGGTATCGCGCGGACCGCATTCGATGCTCCAGCGCTTGCCATAGAGCGTCTTCAGGCCGGAAGCTGACGCCACGCCTGCTTCATATCCTTACAGCACCGTGCCCACCTGGTAGTCACCGCCGCGCCGCCCAGGATGCGCGCCCGTCGGCGGCTGGCACGGTGATGTTGCCACGGAAGCGGATGGCGAAGTCGAACTTCAACTCCTCGGTCAGCACCCGCTAGAGTTTCTGATCGCCGAAACCGCGGTCGGCGACGATGCAAACCTTGGTGTCGGAGACCAGGGCGTCGGCGAGACGGGCCAGCGCCTGGTATTCATACACGTTGCGATGGTTCTTCAGGCTTGCCGTCTCGACGGTTAGCCACAGCAACGGCGTGGCACGGCCATGACGGGTCAGCAGCGACAGCATGAGGGTGGCCTGGCCATCGGCGTCGAAATCGGTCCAGTCCAGGGCAACGTTGATGCTGGTGCGAGAGCCGACCACGTAAGGCACCCAGTGGCGCAGCGCGGCATCAATATCGATCCCCTCGTTGGACAGCCTCCGATCCACCTGCTTGATGGCGTGCGTGGTGGCAAAGACCGCGCGCCAGGGCGAAAAGCCCCTGGCCGATCGTATGCACGGCCAATGACGCGGTCCGGAGTACCCCAAGAGTGGCATTGGCCAGAGACAGGGCCCGCTTGGCATGCAGGTCACCTTCCAACAGGCGCGTCAGGACGCGCTGTATGTCCGTGAGGCAGAGGGACCGGCTCGGCTGCATCGCTCTCCCCCACGGCTTGGGTTGCAAGAGGAGAGATATCGTAAACCGGCAGGATCGGTAAGAGATTTCGGCGGCGCGCAACAGTCGGAATCGGAACCAGGCCGCCGGAATTCGTTCCGAGATGCCGAAGAGCTTCAACCGATTCTTCGGCTAAACGACGCATGGAGCTTCAAAATGAGGGGAGGTATGAGGATCCGGCTTGGTTCCTCAAGCGGGTCGCCATCCGCCGACAACCGCTTCAAATGATCCGATAGCCCAAACAATCCAGCCGGACGCAGGTTCTCCTCCCGTCAGACCATTGAATCATCCCACCACCAGTTCAACAAGGAGTTTTTGGAGATGCTACCTGATGATCCCAGCAAGACGCTCAGGACATTGCTTGCATCCGCGTCTGTTGTCTTGCATCATTACATGTTGTGTAGCGAGGCACCTTCTGTCGTCCCAGGAAAGGGAGAGGAAAGGTGAGATGGTGGTATCTGCAGGGACGAACCTAGGATTTCGTTCTCATCGGTGGTGTGATCGTTGGGGCACTGTCCGGTTTCGAACGACGTTCTCTGCCCTCTTCATGAACAGCCGATTTGTTTTCAGAACGGGAGTATGACAGATTTGAAGGCCGGAACAATCTCTCGGAGCTGGTCTTTCGTTAAGCTTCCCAAAGACAGACATCAGACTGGATACCAGCTCTCTCGGCTGCGCGGTGCTCGGAACAACCTATACGGAATATATCGAGAGTGATTGACAAGCTGGAATATCTGCTCGCGCTAGCCCGGGAGAAGAACTTTGGTCGAGCGGCGGAAAGCTGTGGTGTCACTCAGCCGAGCTTCTCGGCTGGGATCCGTAGTCTGGAAGAAGCGCTCGGTATGCCGTTGGTCGAGCGCTCATCTCGGTTCCGAGGCTTTACACCGGAGGGCGAACGCGTGCTTGAATGGGCACGCCGTATTGTTGGCGATGTACACGCGATGCGTGCAGATATCGGAGCGCTGAAACGGGGGCTTTCCGGTCTGCTGCGCATCGCGGCAATACCCACTACGCTGGCGACGCTTACCGAGCTTACGACCCCGTACCGCGCTTGCCACCCTGATGTGCGCTTTTCCATCCAGTCATGTACGTCAAATGAAGTCCTCCGTCGACTTGACAATTTCGAGGTCGACGCTGGTGTTACTTATGTCGACAACGAACCGGTTGGTCGTGCCCGGATCATCCCGCTTTACCAGGAGCGCTATCGCCTGCTCACCTCGGCCGACGCACCTCTGGGTCATCGAGACCGGGTAAGATGGGCTGAACTCGGTCAGATTCCGTTGTGTCTGCTGACGCCAGACATGCAAAATCGCCGGATTCTTGACCGGCTTCTGCACAGCGCGGGATTAGAAATCCAGCCGACCCTCGAAAGCAATTCTATCGTGGTACTCGTTAGTCATGTGCAGACGGGGCGCTGGGCGTGCATCCTGCCGGAAAAATTGGCCCGGATTTTCGGGTTGACGAAAAAACTCCGTACCATTCCGATCGTGGAGCCAGAGGAGCTGTTTACGGTGGGGTTGATTCTTCCTGATCGGGATCCGCTCTCGCCGCTCGTTACCGCCCTGGCCCAGGTAGCACGTCAGAAAAACCACGAGGTATAAGGATAGCCGCATAATGGAACTTACATTCATA
>JAJZCS010000291.1 GCA_021829055.1 Pseudomonadota bacterium | reverse complement strand
TCCGCCAGATTTTTTTACACCGAGGCGGCGCCCCGCGGAGTCGCGACCGTTACGTGACGAACCGCCAGCTTTCTTATGTGCCATTTACTGCTCTCCTCAGGCTGCGTTGATCTCGGCTACTCGCAATACGGTTACGTGCTGGCGGTGGCCGTTCTTGCGGCGACTATTTTGCCGACGGCGCTTCTTGAAAATGATTATTTTGGCCAGCCGATCCTGCGCTACCACGGTCGCTGTCACTGAGGCTCCATGGACTGTCGGCTTGCCGATCGTTACTCCTGAATCGTCGCCCACTGCCAGGACGTCGGTAAAGGTTACCGTGTTCCCGGCCTGAACGTCGAGTTTTTCGACCTTAAGCACCATGTCCGGTGCTACACGGTATTGTTTTCCGCCGGTGCGGATTACTGCGAACATTACACAACTCTTTCTGGCTTTTCTGAACTGCGTACAGTACACCGCATCGGGAAACCGATTGGACATCCCGGCGAGCTGGCGGGATATAAATCGTCTTGCCGGCGAAAGTCAACTCGTTGGAGACGCCGGTTACGTGTGGTCCGGTTGGCGCACTCGCGTTGGGGGGTATGGTGAATCACACCATACCGAGTGCGCGACGATACACGTCAAGAAGCGTTTCCTGCTCCTCGATTTCGGCTGGTTCCTGTTTCCGCATCCGGATCAATTGCCGCAGCACTTTGATATCGAAGCCAGATGATTTCGCTTCGGCGTAGATATCTTTGATGTCGGACGCGAGTGCCTTTCGCTCTTCTTCAAGCCGTTCGATACGGTCAACGATGCTTTTTAATCTGTCTGCAGCTATGTTTCCTGTCGTCGAGGTATCGGTGGTATCAAGCGCCATCGGCATGTTCTCCAGTTGAAAGCGGAGCAGGGGGATAAGGCGGCGGTAACGCCGGGTCAACCGGGCGTCCTCAGGAGTGAGGTTTGTGTGCTTTGGCAAACGCCGTGTCCTGTGCAGGCGAAGACACCCGCTGGTATCTGGATTTCCACTCGCTGTAAGGTATGCCGTAGATAATCTCGCGTGCTTCCGGATCACTCAACGGCAGGCCTTGTGCTTCGGCGGCCTCGCGGTACCAGCGAGAGATACAGTTGCGGCAGAATCCAGCGAGATTCATGAGGTCAATGTTCTGAACATCGGTCCGTTGACGAAGATGTGCTACCAGTTTTTGGAATGCAGCAGCTTCAAGTGATGTGGTAGTTTGCTCGTCAAACTTCTGTGCGGTCATTGCGTTCATTTCCTCCCGTACACGTCATGTGGTCATTTGCTCTCTTATTTGCCATACGGATCGCGCAACGCCCTAGGAAGGACATAGGATGACATCCCGCTCACGCCGCCATCGGCGCACAAAAATCATCGCGACGGTCGGCCCAGCCTGCTCCACACCGGAGATGCTGGCGCAATTGGCCGAGGCAGGTGCCGACGTATTCAGACTCAATTTTAGCCATGGGACGCACGCCGATCACGCGGAACGCATCGAGATGATCAGGGCGCTTGAGCATCGAGTTGGCCGCCCGATCGGGATCTTGGCCGATGTGCAGGGACCGAAGCTTCGGCTCGGGCAATTCCAGGGGGAGCGCGTCCAGTTGCAAGCTGGCCAAGAATTTCAACTTGATCTGAACCCGGCTCCCGGCGATCGTCGTCGGGTCAATCTGCCACACCCCGAGATTATTGCTGCAGCAGGTATCGGTACTACTTTGTTGCTTGATGACGGCAAGCTTCGGCTTCGTGTTTTGCGCAAGCGTGGCGACCATCTTCTCACTGAGGTCATGAATGGGGGTATCTTATCGGACCGCAAAGGTGTGAATGTTCCCGATGTGATTCTTCCTATCCCAGCCCTCACTGAAAAAGACCGCTATGACCTCGACTTCGTTCTTGATCGCGGCATCGATTATATTGGCCTGTCGTTCGTCCAAAGGCCCGAGGACGTTGTGGAAACCAAGGAAATTGCTGCCGGTCGCGCCTTGGTAATGATCAAACTAGAAAAACCGCAAGCACTTACTAATCTTGATGCGGTGCTTGATGCTTCTGATGCCGTAATGGTAGCGCGCGGCGATCTTGGGGTTGAGCTGCCTCCTGAGGAAATTCCTATTGCCCAGAAGCGTATAATTCGAGCAGCCCAATTACGTGGCATGCCGGTTGTTGTTGCAACGCAGATGCTCGAGAGCATGGTTACATCTCCCGCGCCAACCCGTGCGGAGGCATCGGACGTAGCGACAGCAGTTTATGACAGCGCTGACGCCGTTATGCTTTCGGCTGAATCTGCAGCTGGTCAGTACCCTCGCGAAGCAGTCAATATGATGGATCGGATCGTCGCCCGCGTGGAGCGAGACGAGGATTGGCAACGAGGGATTGACCAGAAGCGTCCTGATCCTGAACACTCGTCCCCGGACGCGATAGCTCGAGCTGCTTGGCAGGTTGCCCACACGATCGACGCAAAAGCGATCGTCGCCTTTACCAGCTCTGGTGCAAGCGCCTTACGTGTTGCACGTGAACGGCCGCATTGCCCGGTGATCGGTCTTACTCCGTCCCTGCAGACAGCGCGCCGGCTTGCGGTCGTCTGGGGAGTGCATGCCGTTGTGGTGACGGATGAAGTGTTCTCGATGACCGAGGCTGTCACGCTCTCAATGCGCGTCGCTCGCCAGGAAGGGTTTGCCAAACCGGGCGAGGAAATCGTCGTTGTGGCTGGTGTTCCATTTGGTCAGAGTGGCACGACGAATGCGTTGCGGGTTGCAAAGCTAACGAGTTAGGGAACCTCTGCATAACATTATGATTTCCTGTTCGGTTTGAATTTTGTACACTACTCCTGCATGGGCAGGGGGCAGCGTTGAAGCAGACGACATTTTCGACGGCTGGGTTTGATCGCTACGCGAAGACGACCAGACGTGCGGCGTTTTTGGCGGAGATGGAGC
>JAJZCS010000290.1 GCA_021829055.1 Pseudomonadota bacterium | reverse complement strand
GTTTCAGCAAGCTCAAGCAGTTCCGCCGCGTCGCCACCCGCTACGAAAAGACCGCCCAAAACTATCGAGCCGTCGTCACACTCGCAGCCATCGTACTGTGGTTACAGTAAGTGTCCACAGAACCTAGACCTGCTCGCTGATCTGAAAGGGCTGGTGCTATCCGCAGGCTGAAGACTCAATGGATGTCGCCGATCGCTCTGGGCGCGCCATCCATCTGCGGGGGGCGCGAGATCATGTGGTGACCGGCATTGTTTCGTTGGCCGCCAACAACAACGCTCAGCCGGCGCGAGACGCGATGAGACCCGCCGCAAGGGTTCTCGCGCGTACGTGAGGGCACGTCGGCCCAACGGTCGGACGATCTTGTCGGCCATCCGGTTCTCGCGCGTACGTGAGGGCACGTCTCCCAGCCAACTATCTCTCAAGGCAGTTTTCGCACAAGCGGGCGGGTCGTGTGAAAGCGACGGAAATCGATCCTGACCGTGCCATCCTCATTCACCTCAACAGCGTCCTCGAAGACGTGGTCGAACAGGATGTCCCTAGGCGCGTAGTCGTAACGGGCATACACGGTCGAGGAGGAAGTGCCGTCGATGCCGGTGAGCACCGCGACCAACTGCATGGCCTCCGTGCGGAAGTCGTCGGATTCCATGCCATAGAACGGGCTGGCTTCATCAATCGAATGCATCACTGTCCAGCTCAGTGCAAAAAAGGGACTGGTGTCCCGTCTGAGGGGCAGATCCAGCATGCGCCGGTAACGATAGCCTTCTATGGTTTGATAGTCCCGCAGCAAGGTCACTTTCATGCGAGCTTCGATGATCTGGTTCTTACGCACGTTCGCGACGCGGAACATCAACGTCGGCATACCATCGAACGGGCTCACGACCGCGTTGCGGCTGAACATCACGCGGGCCACTGGCAGGGTGAACTTGGCGATCATCAGGCCAATGGCGAGCGGTACCAGCAAGACTCCTGTCACGACATCAAGGGTCACTATAACGTGCCCATACAGGGTGGCCGGATACATTTCGCCAAAGCCGACGGTCGACATTGTCTCGATGCTGAAAAAGAACGCATCCAGCAGCGAGCCGGGTCTGGCACCGTGAACGCTGCCCGGACCCAACGCGAAAAGCACGGCGTAGCCGAGGTTGAGCAGCAGATAGAACCCGGCCAGGCTGACCAGAAAAGCACCCCATGGCAACACGAGGAAGCCGTGGTATAAATCGTGCCAACCCCGGCGCGGGGCGCCTAACCGGATTACTGGCGGACGGTTTCCGGATCGCCGGTGCTCCGGATGGCGGTGCGAGGGATGTGTATCCGCCTGAGGGTCGGTTCGATAGGTTTTAGCCCGGCCGTCCCGGCGCTTTTTTGGCAGCATTTTTTCTCGCTACAACATAACCCGGACAACGTCTTCTCCTTGATGAATCGCGGCGGGCTTCCACGGGGTCACTTCCTGTTGTCTCGCCCGCGACCTTGCCCGCGCAGGCGCTGATGCGAAGTCGTGCCGCTTGTTCATTCCCTCTCGACGAGGCCGCAGCATCTCGATGCTCAATGAGACTATCGCACCGTGAGGTGTTCGGAGGCGAGTGGTAGCCACCGAGTCAAAACGGACACGAGACCCATGAGCGGGTTTGCGACGGCTCGCCGGCAGGAAGAAGCAGAGACCTGGATAAGCAGGCTTCGCATCATGCCACGAAGGGGCCGCACATTCAGAGAATGGCGTCTTGGTACCGAGAAAGCAAAGATAATCAAGCCGACCTTTCATAAAACCGCTTCATTGATCGGAGGCGCGATGTCGCAGAGGGGTTGCTCGGCGATGGCATCGGGCTCAGGTAACGGAATGATGACGAGCCAGGACCGGACAACCGCGATGACAGTCGTGGAAACTGACGTGCCGGCGCGGCTCGACCGGCTGCCTTGGGCCAGGTTCCATTGGCTGGTTCTGATCGGACTTGGGGTTGCCTGGATCCTGCGATGGGCTTGACTTTGGTCGGATCCTTGTCTGGCCGCGATCGCACAGAGCCCGGTCCTGCACATGTCGGCCTCGCGCGTTGGCGACAGCGCCAGCGCCTATTTGGTGGGCGCCGTCATCGGTTGCGCTCGGCTTCGGTTGGCTTGCCGATTGGCTGGGGCGCAGGCGGCTTTTCGGGGTGACCGGGTGCGTGACAAGCCCCGCCGTTCAGGGTGAGGAAGGATAGCGCGGACGGTGTAGCCGTCCTTGGTTTTCAGTGCGGTGTCTGCTGCTGCTCGATGTACTGGCGCACGATGGAGATCCGGGCGGCGGCGATCGCGTTGTTCTACGCGTTTGGCACGCTCATCGGTGGCGTGGGAGGGCCGGCACTGTTTTGGGCGATGTGATCCAGGGCGGATCGCGAATCGCCCTGATGTGGGGCTACGAACTCGGCGCGCTCTTGATGCTGGTTGCAGCTGGGATGGCTTGGGCCTTGGGAATCGCGGCAGAGCGGCGTTCCCTCGAGGTTGTTGCGCCGCCGCTAGCCGCGACACTGGATTAGGACAAAAACCATTCGTTCGAATCATGCAGAATAAGCCGGCAACATCCGTATGTTGGAGAATGCCTCGCGGCGGGAGTCCAAACCGCCTGAGCGCCGTATGACGCCGGCTGTCGTCAATTTCCCCCGGCTGGGGCTTGGCCAGTTCCGAACCTTCGTGCGTGGCCTGGCGGTTCCCCTCGCTCACGATATGCGCGTGATCACGCCAAGCTTCTTTGCGGCGTCCATGCGGATTCCACATCACGGAAGGGTATCTGCGTCAACGACGCGGCCCATTTTGCCGTACAATCCAGCGGTATGACCGGGTAGCTTCTGTCGAAGCAGACTGCCAGGTTTTTGGGGCCTCCTGGGTGGGCGACGACTGACCGCGCCGTGAACCGTGAACCGCGGTTTGACTCAGATCAATGATCACCCGCCGATGTCACCGCATAATCCGCGTGATTGAGAAAGGGAGCGTGGCGATGGGAGCGCAAGGTTCTGTC
>JAJZCS010000289.1 GCA_021829055.1 Pseudomonadota bacterium | reverse complement strand
GTGCAGCGGCGCTGATGAAGGCGGGAGCAGACATCATTAAGCTCGAAGGTGGCGCGCCGATGATCGAGACAGTGGCGTTTCTTGCCGACCGGGCGGTTCCGATCTGTGCTCACATCGGCCTTACGCCGCAACATGTTCGGCAGTATGGTGGCTTCAAACGTCAGGGAATTACCGAGGCTGCGGCAGCCAAGTTGATCGCGGACGCGGAAGCACTGACATCGGCGGGGGCAAGAATGCTGCTGATGGAAGCGATTCCTAGCCCACTCGCCGCAGAAATCACAAAACGCTCCCCTATTCCCACCATCGGTATCGGAGCCGGTCCGGATACCGATGCCCAAATCCTGGTATTGCATGATGTGCTGGGGCTCGACGCCGAGTACGCGCCGGCATTCGCTAAACGTTATCTTGATGGGGCGCGACTGATCACCGATGCAATCGCAACGTACGCCGAGGAGATCAGGAATCAACTATTCCCACCAAAGCGTTGATCAAAACGTTGCCGGCCACACCCAAAAAGCGGGTGTGGCTGGGCTCTATGCCTAGCGAGAATAAAACTCGACGACCAAGTTTGGCTCCATCTGCACAGGATAGGGCACGTCAACAAGCTTTGGGGCACGAATATACCTCCCCTTCATCGCTCGGTGATCAACCTCCAGATATTCCGGAACGTCGCGTTCTGCGCTTTGCGAGGCATCGAGTAGGGCGGCAATCTGTTTGGATTTCTCACGAACCTCAATAATGTCACCGTCTCGCACCTGATAGGACGGAATATTCACGCGTTTATCGTTCACGAGGATATGCCCGTGGCTCACGAATTGCCGCGCCGCAAAAGGCGTGACGGCAAATTTCAGCCGATAGATCACAGCGTCAAGGCGTCGCTCGAGGAGCTCGATGAGATTCTCCGACGTGTCGCCGCGACGGCGACCAGCCTCCTCGTAGTAGCGATAGAATTGCTTTTCGCTGATATTGCCATAGTAAGCGCGAAGCTTTTGTTTTGCCATCAACTGAACACCGTAATCCGATGGCTTCTTCCGGCGCTGCCCATGCTGGCCCGGGCCATAGTCACGTTTGTTAATCGGTGACTTTGCTCGGCCCCACAGGTTGACCCCTAGGCGACGGTTGACTTTGTACTTGCTCGCAGTGCGCTTGGTCAAAGCGGTCTCCTTAATTCTTTGTAAACATTTTGTGCCGGTAGTCCCTCTCATCCTGACAGGACGAGTTGGCGGGCGCAGACCCCGTAGGTCCGTCCACGTTCCCGGCAATGCCGAACCACCTATGGGATCAAGAGCCTGCTGTCAAATTAAGGAAAACAATCGTTTTCCACTCCCCCATCAACGGGCGACACCCCCGGTAAGTTGCCGACCGGCAATACTGAAACCTGCTGCATCACTTCAATGTAGCTTGGCTTTCTGGCGCCGTCCTGAGTTCTCGCCTTCCGCCAAAGCTTGCCAGAGTAGCTGTACATCAGCCCGAAGAGGGCACTGTCAACTCCAATTCAAGGCTGGTGCCGCGATTACAGGTTATTGCGGAATGACGCGATCAGCGCCTCTGCCGCCTCCGTATCCATCGCCATCGCAGACTCAGCAATCCTGCGACTAAACCCGGCCCGGGCCAGTAAGGCGAGCGCTCGTTGCCGATCGCCCGTTCCGAAGGGCGGAAACTGCCGGCGCCGCAGAACCACGCAGGCAGCTGCCAGGTTTCGGTCTGCATGCTCGGGCACTACCTCCCTTGCTAGCCCCGCGTCGATTCCGTGCGCCTCGAGATTGGCCAGGACCGCCCCGCGGGACTTGCCCGATCCGAAGAGCCGACGCGCCCGGTTGGCAGCAAAATCGGAGTCGTTGACCAACCCAGCGCTCCGCAACGCGACGACAATCAGAGGAATTGCTTCCCGTGCCACGAGAACTGATTCGGCGATCGCCTCTCTGGTCAATCCCGCGCGTTCGGCGCCACGCACCCAGCGCTCAATCCGCCTCCGAAGGACTCGCACCAGCCCCGCCTCGCTCGCGTCAAACCGCGCCAAGTGCGTCAAGGCGTAGGCCCGTAATGAATCCCGGTCAGGCGGTACCGGCAATGCAGGCGGCGTCTTCATGCTTCGTAGCATGAGCGTAAACGCTGCTTGACCACAAGAGGCCGCGGACGATAGTCACGCGGTTCGTCAGTGCACGCCCTTTATTTATACCCGTTGTACGCCGCATTCCCGAAGGAGTTCTCATGGCCAAATCCCCGATACGCATTGCCATTACCGGCGCAGCCGGCCAGATCGCGTACGCACTGGTTTTTCGGATCGCGAGTGGGGCACTACTCGGGCATGACCAGCCCGTCATCTTGAATTTATTAGACCTGCCGAGCATGCAAGGCGTTCTCAAAGGCGTGATGATGGAACTCGAGGACTGCGCCTTCCCCGCGCTCGCAAGCATGACCACCACCGACAACGCCAAGATCGCCTTTCAGGACATCGATATTGCTTTTTTGATCGGAGCACGCCCCCGCAGCAAGGGTATGGAACGCAAGGATCTGCTTGGTACAAACGCTGAAATCTTCACCGCGCAGGGACGTGCCTTGAACGAAGCGGCAAAGCGCTCTGCACGCATCCTAGTTGTCGGCAATCCAGCCAACACCAATGCCTACATCGCCATGAAATCAGCCCCTGATCTCTCGTCGGATTGCTTTTCTGCGATGATCCGCCTCGATCACAACCGGGCTGTCTCAATGCTGGCAGCAAAAGCTGGCGTGAATGTCAGCGATGTAAAAAAAATGATTGTATGGGGAAATCACTCGCCCACAATGTATCCCGACTATCGCTTTGCCGAAACTGCCGGAAAAAGCTTGGCCCGCATGATTGATGATGAGGTCTGGAATCGTGAAATCTTCATTCCGACGATTGCTAAACGCGGTGCCGCTGTAATCGAGACGCGCGGCGCATCATCGGCAGCCTCCGCAGCCAACGCCGCGATAGACCACGTCCGCGACTGGGCACTAGGCTCACAGGGT
>JAJZCS010000029.1 GCA_021829055.1 Pseudomonadota bacterium | reverse complement strand
TTTCGAGGAATTATTGGCAGAGGGTTTGATGGCCGCGGGAATTTTGCGATGGGGATGAAAGAGCAAATTGTTTTCCCCGAAGTCGAGTACGACAAGGTCGATGCGGTACGTGGGATGGATATTGTGTTCGTTACGACGGCGAAGACCGATGCGGAGGCCAAGGAACTGTTAAAGGGGTTTGACCTGCCGTTCGCCAATTGAACGGTGTGATCGAATAACATCTATTTTTGGAAAACCGCCGGGTCGGACCGGCAGGTTCCGGAGGGTAAAAAGCGATGGCGAAGACCTCACAGGTCAATCGGAATAACAGACGGGCCAAGATGGCGGCACGTGATGCTCAAAAAAGGTCGGCATTAAAGGCAATCGTGATGGATCGTTCGTTGCCTGTCGAAGAGCGCTTTGATGCAACTCTAAAGCTCGCGCAATTGCCAAGAGGCGGCGCAAAGGTTCGAGTGCGCCTGCGTTGCGAGCTGACAGGCCGGGCTCGCGGCAATTATCGGAAATTCAAGCTTTGCCGTATTGCATTCCGTGATCTTGCGAGCGCTGGGCGTATCCCGGGCGTCGTCAAGGCGAGCTGGTAAGCGGAGGAGAGAGTCGATGTCGATGTCTGATCCGCTGGGTGATATGCTCACCCGCATCCGTAATGCCCAACGGGCACGCCAATCAGCGTGCGTTGCGCCGGCTTCGCGCTTGCGTGCCAACGTTCTGGAGGTTTTGAAGCGCGAAGGATTTATTCGCGGGTTCTCCACGGAGGAATTGCGACCAGGAGTGGCGCACCTGCGTATCGAATTAAAATACAACGAGGGGGAGCCGGTAATTAAGGAAATCACTCGGGTGTCTCGGCCTGGAAGACGCGTCTATTCGAAAATTAAGGAATTGCCTCGAGTCTACGCAGGGCTTGGAATATCCATTTTATCGACGCCGCGAGGGGTGATGAGCGACGTCGAAGCGCGCGCAGAGAATGTGGGTGGCGAAGTGTTGTGTCGGGTGTTTTAAGGAGCGATCGCGATGTCACGGGTTGGTAAATATCCGGTGGAAATCCCGAATGGAGTTGAGCTAAGGCTCCTGAGCGGGGTTCTGACTGCGAAAGGTAAACTCGGAACGTTGACTGCTCCGATTCACGACGCGGTCGAAGCGAAGATTGAGGGGCAAAGTTTCTCGGTGTCCCCGCGAAACGGGGAGCGTATGGCGCGAATGATGTGGGGCACGACTCGCGCCATTGTTGCCAATATGGTCCGGGGCGTTTCGGAAGGGTATTCGAAGACGCTTGAGATTACCGGAACGGGATTCCGAGCCGCTGTTCAGGGAAGCAATCTGGTGATCAACCTTGGTTTTTCGCACGATGTAATATATCCGATTCCTGCAGGTATTAAGATTACCTGCGAAAAACCCACTTCGATCAAAATTGAAGGAGTGGACAAGCGCCTCGTTGGTCAGGTGGCTGCTGAAATCCGCGCATATCGTCCGCCCGAGCCATACAAAGGGAAGGGCGTAAAATTCGAAGGGGAAGCGATTCGGCGGAAGGAAGGCAAGAAGAAATGACTAGTGCAACCTTGGATAAGGAAACCCGGCGACGCAATCGACTACGGTACCAGCTTCGTCTGAGATCGACTGGTCGTCCACGATTGTCGGTGTTCCGCTCGGGCAAACATATCTACGCCCAGGTTATTGACGACGCTGCGGGGCGGACTTTGGTATCGGCTTCTTCGCTTGATCGTGGCCTGCGCGAGGCGTTGAAGACAGGGGCAGACAAGAATGCTGCTGCGGCTGTAGGCAAGTTAATTGCGGAAAGAGCCAAGGAAGCGGGAGTTTCACGAGTCGTGTTTGACCGAGGCGCTTATTTGTATCATGGCCGGGTGAAAGCCTTGGCTGAAGCCGCTCGTGAGAGCGGCTTGGATTTCTGAGGAGCATTGCATGGCACGGGAACCGCGCGAAGGTCGTGGTCGCGAACGCGAGCGTGAGCGAGATAGCGACGAGCTAATTGACAAGCTGGTCACGATTAATCGCGTCGCCAAGGTCGTGAAGGGAGGTCGGCGCTTTGCGTTCGCGGCTCTCGTCGTTGTTGGAGATCAGAAGGGTAGAGTTGGTTACGGGGCGGGCAAGGCCAAAGAGGTTCCGGAGGCAATTCGAAAAGCAACAGAGCGCGCTAAGCGCGGAATGATCCGCGTGCCGATGCGCGAGGGGCGGACGCTGCATCACGATGTCGAAGGAAGCTTTGGTGCGGGACATGTTGTGTTGCGCTCAGCACCAGCCGGGACTGGCATTATTGCTGGCGGGCCTATGCGTGCTGTGTTTGAAACGCTTGGGATCGGTGATGTCGTGGCGAAGTCGCTGGGTAGTCGCAATCCGCACAACATGGTGAAGGCAACTTTTGCGGCGCTTGGGCATTGCGCAAGTCCACGCTCCGTTGCATCACGACGCGGCAAGAAGGTCTCTGACCTATTCGGGAAGCGCGAAAAGGAGGCTCAGGCCGATGCCTGAAATAAAAAGGATCGTGGTGACACAAATCGGTTCGGCGATCGGTCGAAAGACCGGCCAGCGTGAAACCCTGATTGGTCTTGGTCTTAAACGCATGCATTCTCGGCGCGAGTTGTTGGCGACACCCGAAACCATGGGGCGCGTCCGAAAAGTCGCACACCTCCTGAAAGTGGAGGAGTTGGCGTAGATGAATCTCAATGAATTACGCGACAATCCTGGTGCGCGACGGAAGTTTAAGCGGCGCGGTCGTGGGATCGGCTCCGGTAAAGGCAAAACGTCGGGGAAGGGTGTCAAAGGCCAGAAAGCACGTGAAGGCGTGTCCTTGAATGGATTTGAAGGCGGCCAATTGCCAATCTATCGTCGGCTACCGAAACGCGGGTTTACCAATGTAAACCGCAAGGTTTATGTGGCACTCAACATTGGCAAACTTAGTGTTTTGATCGAGACGGGCAAGGTAGATGCGGGAAAACTGATTACCGAGACGGTGCTCCGTGACGCTGGCATTTATGGCGGGTCAAAATTTTCCGGGATCCGTTTGCTGGGGCGTGGCGCAATGAACCATAAAGTTATGATCGAGGTTTCGGGCGCGTCGGCAAGCGCCGTTTCTGCTGTCGAACGTGCTGGTGGTTCAGTGAAGGCGTTAGTTGGCAAGGCGGCCCAGTAAACCAGGATCATTAACGGTTTCGCGAGGCTGTGAGGGGTGTCTTCTTTGTCGTATTTACATTGAGAAAAAGACCAGAAGGAAGCTTTTGCCCTGCATTGCCGTCATTGGTGTGATTGATGCAAACTGATCTCCGTGGGTGGCACAGATTTCTTTTCTTGGGGTGGGGCAACCAATGGTATCTGCTGCTGAACAATTAGCTTCCGGTCTTAACTTTGGCGCTTTTAGTAAAGCCACTGAGCTTAAGAAACGCATCTGGTTTACGCTTGGGGCTCTGATCGTCTTTCGCTTAGGCACCTACATTCCCGTGCCAGGCGTCGACGCTAATGTGATGGCACACCTGATGGCTCAAAATGGCGGCGGTGTGCTGGGAATGTTTGATATGTTTACGGGCGGTGCACTCGGTCGGATGACCGTGTTCGCACTAAACATCATGCCTTACATTTCGGCGTCGATCATCATGCAGCTAATGCAGGCAGCAGTTCCGACACTGGAAGCACTGAAAAAGGAAGGCGCGTCCGGACAGCAGAAACTCAACCAGTACACTCGGTACCTCACTGTCCTTATTGCCCTTGTCCAGTCTTATGGGATTGCAATTGGACTTGAGAGCATGCACAGTTCAGTTGGCCCCGCAGTGGTCGACCCTGGTGTGTTTTTCATTTTTACGACCGTAATCACCCTCGTGGGCGGTACGGTATTTCTTATGTGGCTGGGTGAGCAGATCACAGCGCGGGGGATTGGCAACGGGTCGAGCTTGATCATTTTCTCCGGAATTGTTGCTGCGTTGCCCGGCGCGTTTGCCAGCATTTTGCAACTTGGGGCCACCGGCGCGCTTTCAACCGTTTTCGTTCTTGGCTTTTTTATTCTTGCTTTTGCGGTGATCACGTTTGTTGTTTTTATGGAGCGCGCGCAGCGGCGGGTGCTGGTTCAATACGCAAAGCGTCAGCAGGGTAACAAGATGTTTGGGGGCGAATCATCTCACCTGCCGATGAAAGTAAATACGTCGGGCGTCATTCCGCCGATCTTCGCAAGTTCCCTGCTGCTCATTCCAGCGACAATTATCGGCTTTTCCAGGGGGGCCGGGCCAGGCTGGCTGCAATTCCTGGCGCGCCAGCTGTCGCATGGACAGCCGGGTTACATGACACTGTATGCTGCACTGATCGTCTTTTTTGCCTATTTTTATACTGCTGTCGTATTTAATCCCGAGGAGACAGCCGACAATCTTAAAAAGTATGGGGGATTCATTCCTGGTATTCGCCCGGGAGCCAACACGGCCAGGTATTTCGACACGGTGTTGACTCGCTTGACGACAATTGGCGCAGCGTACTTGGTACTAGTGTGCCTGATTCCCGAATTTCTCATCGGCGAATATGATATTCCTTTTTATTTTGGTGGCACTTCGCTGCTCATTATTGTCTCTGTGACGATGGACACGGTCGCCCAGATTCAGTCCCACTTATTGGCTCATCAATATGAAGGCCTGATCCGGAAAGGCCGGGGGAGAACGCGCGCGAGATGAACATCATCTTGGTTGGACCACCAGGTGCGGGGAAAGGCACCCAATCGAAGATCTTGGAAGAACGTTATGGATCCCGGCAGATCGCAACCGGAGACATACTGCGGGCTGAAGTTGCTGTAGGTTCACCCATCGGGCTTGAGGCTAAGGCTGTCATGGAGGCAGGGAAGCTTGTATCCGATGATATTCTGATCAGGATGTTGCGAGAGCGGTTAGCGAGGCCGGATTGTGCTGGTGGTGTGATCCTCGATGGGTTTCCCCGTACTGTGCCGCAGGCGGAAGCATTGGAGGCCATGTTCAAAGAAACAGACCGCCACCTTGATGCCGTCATCGTGTTGGAACTGGACGAGGACGCGTTGGTGGAACGGATTGCAGGCCGGTTCGCATGTGCCGAATGTGGTGCTGGATATCACAGGCTGTTCCGACCGACGAGAGTTAAAGGAGAGTGTGATAAGTGCGGGTCCACGAAGTTCGTGCATCGGCCGGACGACAGCCCGGATGTCGTGCGGAGACGACTTGCCGCCTATAACGAACAGACCTCACCAATTCTGCCGTTCTATGAGGCAAGAGGATTGGTACAAAAAGTGAATGGGATGGCACCGATGGCGATCGTTGCGGCCTCGATCGAGGAGGCTCTTCGACGCTCGGGAGTCCAAGTCCGGCAAATTGCAGTCTGAACGCCACTGAGTTGTCGAATCCTCGTTTTTCGCTGGACCAAGATTTGTCACGCAGAATTGATGTGGTTGGATTGACTCTCCGGCCTGCCGGGGTTAATCAACAACAACGGTGCCTCCAACCGGTGGCGCCGTGCTTTATTCCGCCCGTATCCTGTGCTGTCTCTGACCTACCTTGGTTAAGCGGTGCGGAGGGGGCTTCGTCCAGACATTTAACCCGTCCCGGTTTAACCGCAGGTGTTTGAGGAGTTTTGAGCGTGGCGCGTATTGCCGGCGTGAATATCCCGTCCAACAAGCGTGTACTGATCAGCTTACGCTATATCTACGGTATTGGCCCGGCAAAAGCGCGGGATATTTGCGCTGTCTTAGGCATTGCCGACGATAAGCGGGTCAATCAACTTTCTGATGACGAAATCCTTAAGATTCGTGAGTTGATTGATCGTGACTACCGTGTTGAAGGCGACTTGCGCCGCGAGGTGGCTATGAACGTCAAGCGCTTGGTTGACCTTGGCTGCTATCGTGGTTTGCGTCATCGTAAGGGATTGCCTGTACGCGGGCAGCGAACGCACACGAATGCGCGTACCCGTAAAGGGAAGGCGGTGGCGATTGCCGGCAAGAAAAAGGTGGCGCGCTAACGCGTGAACGTAGCTGGGCGTGACGCCCACAGTTAGATATGGAACACAGGATCGATCATGGCAAAACCCGCGACCGCCCGCCCGCGCCGCAAGGAGCGTAAAAATATTAGCTCTGGCGTCGCTCATGTACTGGCAAGTTTCAATAACACGATTGTGACGATCTCGGATGCCCAGGGCAATGCTATTTCGTGGTCGTCTGCTGGCAGCCAAGGCTTTAAGGGAAGTCGGAAATCGACACCGTATGCAGCTCAGGTTGCCGCGGAGGATGCGGGGCGGAAAGCGCGGGAGCATGGTATGGAAATGTTGGAAATCGAAGTCAGTGGCCCTGGTGCCGGTCGCGAGAGCGCGTTGCGGGCGCTGCAATCGGTGGGCTTTTCGATTACGGCGATTCGGGATTTGACGCCTATTCCGCACAATGGATGTCGGCCGCGCAAGCGTCGACGCGTCTGACTGCGGCTCGGTCCACATTATTCGCGTGGACGATAGCAGAATGTTTGAACGGCAAGGGTCGGCCGCGTTTGCCCCCGAGCGGAGGATTGAACGATGAGGGACAGCCATCTCGTCTTGCAACGTAACTGGCAACTATTGCGTAAGCCGGAAAAACTCGATGTCGAACCTGGCGCAGATGCGATGCGGGTTGCGACCATTATAGCCGAACCGCTGGAACGCGGTTTTGGGGCGACGCTTGGCAATGCTTTGCGGCGGATTCTATTGTCTTCGCTGCAAGGGGCCGCTGTGACCTCGGTTCGAATCGATGGCGTCCTGCATGAGTTCGCCGCGATTCCAGGTGTGCGTGAAGACGTAACTGACATCGTGCTAAATATTAAGCAGATTGCCGTGCGGATGCACGGCGAAGGGACCAAGCGCTTGTCCTTGACCGCCAAAGGGCCGGGAGAGGTGACGGCTGGGCAGATTCAGGTCTCTGGGGATATCGAGATCATGAATCCTGAGCTGGTACTCTGTACGCTTGACGACGGAGCCACGCTGGGGATGGAATTTACGGTCGATATCGGCCGCGGCTATGTGCCGGCGTCGGCGAATCGGCCCGAAGATGCTCCTATCGGCCTGATGCCGGTTGACGCAATTTATTCGCCTGTTCACCGTGTCGCCTACCGGATTGAGCCGACCCGCGTTGGTCAAGTTACTGACTATGACCGATTGATTCTTCAAGTGGAGACTAATGGCACGGTTACACCAGAAGATGCGGTCGCGCTCGCGGCGCGGATCCTGCAAGACCAACTAGGTATGTTTGTTAACTTTGAGGAACCTCAGCGCCTGCGTGCTGAAGAGCCGCGTGCCGAGCTTCCTTTTAATGCAAATCTGCTGCGTAAAGTCGATGAACTGGAATTGTCTGTTCGTTCGGCCAACTGTTTAAAGAACGATAATATCATCTACATCGGCGATTTGGTGCAGAAGACCGAGCAAGAAATGCTTCGGACGCCAAACTTTGGTCGCAAATCTCTGAACGAGATCAAAGAAGTGCTGGCCGCGATGAATCTGAATCTTGGTATGCATGTGCCTGATTGGCCGCCAGAAAATATTGAGGACCTTATCAGACGTTCAGATCAGCCATTCTAAAATGTAGTAACCGGTAGCGCTCCCGAGAAGCGCTATCTACGAGCCGGAGTAAAGCCATGCGTCACGGTGTTACAGGGCGGAAATTGGGTGTAACTTCGTCGCATCGCGCGGCGATGTTTCGGAACCTGGCTGCTGCCCTAATCAAGCACGAACAGATTACCACGACCTTACCAAAGGCAAAAGAATTGCGGCCTGTGGTTGAAAAGCTGATTACACTTGGCAAAACTGGCGGCTTGCCAGCCCGCCGCCAAGCTCACGCGATGCTCCGTGACGAGGTGATCGTTGGTAAACTGATGGGGCCGATTGCCGAACGCTATAAGGCGCGCAATGGTGGTTACTGTCGGGTACTGAAGGCTGGCATACGTTACGGTGATGCGGCCGAAATGGCAGTGATTGAACTCGTCGATCGTGACCCTGTTGCAAAAGGTGTTGACAGCGGGCCGGATCAACCCAAAGGCAACGACGAGGAAGAGGAAGCTGCTTAAGGAAGCGGTCCAAGGTTGTCACGGTCTGTTAAGGCCAGCGGATCGATCACGAAAATTGCACTACCGCCGGTGGCGGTAGCATCTTGACGGACGCATTCTGCGTTAGTTCACTGTCCTACGAACGGTGCTTCCCTTTGGTCGCGTTTGATGCGCCATGTCACATGGCCCGATGAAGAAGACGCAAGCTTGTTTGCGGGTGCTCTGAGGCTGACTTTTGGCGCGCGCGGGGGAATATCATCCCTAGAGTCTCTTTCACCTAATTTGACGCATATCCTGAGTTTCTGGGATAATTTGCGCATTCCTGTGGTTTGAACTCGTTGAGCAACGTGCCGATGCGTTTCCAAGTTGCCTCGACGGTGCGCTCTGCAGCCTTGTGGAGCAGGGTTTTGAGCTTGGCGAAGACCTGCTCGATGGAGTTCAGGTCTGGGCTGTAGGGTGGCAGGAACAGGAGTTTGGCGCCAGCTTCGCGAATGGCTTTGCGCACCGCTGGGCTTGTATGGCTGCCGAGATTGTCCATGATGACGATATCGCCTGGTGACGAGGTCGGCACCAGCATTTGCTTGATGTAGGCGGCAAAGCTTTTGCCGTTGATCGGCCCGTCGAGGACAAATGGGGCGTCGAGGCGGTCTGACCGCAGGGCCGCCAGGAAGGTCAGAGTTTTCCAGTGACCATGGGGAACTTTCGCGAGCAAGGGCGCACCTTGCAGTGACCGGCCGCGCCGCCGCACTGCCCGTCTGCCGCAGACGCTGCGACCACTTCACCGCACTCGCAACGCTCACCGAAAACAACGCCGCTACCTCACGGCACGAGCGCCCAGCCAAAACAGCCGCCGCAACGCGTTCCCTCAGATCATTCGAATAGTGTCGACCCATCACATGCTGACCTCCGATCCAGCAATAAGCTTGACTCAGATTTTCAACCGCGCCAGAATCACAAAACAATTCAGATCAACAGAAAAAGACTCTAAGTTAAAAGAGTTCTTTTCTTGCTTGGTTTTTACCGCCGCCATCTGACAGCCTCTGCCAGGTACGTTCCTGTCCGATAGATAACGGTATCGCGACGTCAGGATCGCAAGGTTGCCCCGGTCGCGTCGCATACCGCCTCAATCAGCTTTTTTGAGAAATGACTGATATCGTCCTCCCCAAGAGTCGACTCGACTGGCTGCACGACAACGGCAATTGCTAGAGAGATCTTTCCGGCAGGGAGCGGCGGGCCCGCGTAGCGGTCGAAGATTGCCACATGACTGATTAACTCACGGCCGGCCGTTTTCGCGGCTTGGATCACGGTCTCCGCAGGAATGGTTTCATCGAGTATGAAGGCGAAATCGCGTCGCAATGGCTGGAATTGCGCCAGTCGCAGAGGGGTACGCTTTCGGGGTCTCCGTTCGGCAATTGCATCGAGAAAGACCTCGAATGCTACTGTGGAGGCCGGTAGATCAAGCGCGTTGCGTGTGGTGGGATGCAGGGCGCCGAATTGGCCGAGCACGATTTTTGGGCCTAGCCGTAGAATGCCCGAGTGGCCAGGGTGGTAATGTGCAGGCGCATCCGTTGTTACCTTGATTGATTCAATCGGAATACCGAGAGATGCAAGAAGTGCCATAGCGTCCGACTTCGCGTCCCACAAGTCGACCGGCCGGGATGGTGAGATCCAAGACAGCGGGGTTGCACCGGCCCGGATGCCGGCAGCAATCAGCGCCTGTCCGTGTGGTTCCGGGTTGCTGAAACCAGGGCCGATCTCAAACAAGGCGACATCGGCAAGGCCTCGCGCGACGTTCCGAGCTACGGCGAGTGCAATCGTCGCAAGCGGCGTGTTGCGCATCTGGTCCAGATCATTGGCGATGGGATTCCTTATGGAGAGAGATTCCGGTGCGGTGCCGAACCGTGCAGCAGTGGTATGATCCAAGAAGCTAAACGTCACGCATTCGGTGAGGCCTTTTGAAGCAAGTAAACGACGCGCCCGTACAGTTCGGATTTGTCGGGGTGTTAGTGTGGCTCGTGGTACTGCTGGGCGGTCGGGAAGGGATACTGGTGGGATAGCATCTAGACCGTCGATGCGCAGGACTTCTTCGATCAAATCGACTTCAGCAGCCACTGCTGCAGCACCCTCGGCCGCAATGCGCCGTGTCCGTTCATCGAGTTCCGGCGCAGGATCAAGGATTCCCGTTTCCACGGGCCGATCGTAGAGTTCAGGATCAAAGCGGTAGTCGGAACGTACAACTGCGACGTCATTACGCCATGGAGGCACTGCGATGATGATGTGGTCCGCGTTTTGTTCGACGGTGACAAATCCGAGCTTGTTCAGGATTTCGGCCGAACGATCACTGCTGATGACTGCACCGCCCAGATCGGCCAGGCGTACGAATCTCAAGGTGGCGGTCCTTTGCCATGTCGGTTCGGTTCCTGCTGCGGTCACTTGGCTCGCCATGCCGCCGCAAATCTCTTGAATCATTGCCGTAGCAGCATCGAGTGCGGCAGGCAGGAGACTTGGATCAACTCCGCGCTCGAATCGAGCTCTTGCATCCGAATGAACGCCAACTAGCTGTCCCGTTAGCGCAATTCGGGTTCTGTCGAACAGTGCGCATTCGATGAAAACGTCGCTGGTAGTGTCATCGCACCCTGATGCTTCCCCACCAATGATTCCAGCTAACGAATGCACGGCAACACTATCCGCAATGACACAATCATCTAGGCCAGCTATGATATCCTTGCCATGCAGCCCACGAAACGTTTCCAGGCGTCCGCGTCTGACGGTCAGTGTACGGCCGGATAGCTTGTTGACATCGAAAACGTGGAATGGTCGACCCAGATCGATAGTAAAAAAGTTGGTAATATCAACAAGCGCATTGACAGGCCTTAGTCCTACGCTCGTTAGCCTTTGTTTCAACCAGGCTGGGCTTTCGCCGTTGCGTACACCTGACACGGTTCGACCGAGAATCCAGGGACAGGCTTCCGGATACTCATTATTCCATATGATTCTGCTTGGACCACTGGTGACAACAGAGGGCGTGCTCCAAGCCCTGAGGATGCCTAGACCGGCTGCTGCGAGGTCACGGGCCACACCTCGCACTGAAAGCGCGTCGCCGCGATTTGGCGTCACTGAAATTTCGATAAGCGGGTCGTCCAGTTTGGCCCATGCGGCATAAGACGCACCCACTGGTGCATCCGGAGGCAAATCAATGATCTCCGAATGGTCTTCGCTGATCCCCAACTCGCGAGCGGAAACCAGCATGCCCGCCGAAGGTACGCCGCGAATCTCACCCATCTTGAGCATTCTTCTATCTCCCGGAATGAACGTACCGGGCGGTGCGAACACACCGACCATACCACCCCGGGCGTTAGGAGCGCCGCACACAACTGATGCCTGTGCGTCTCCGGTATTGACCAAGCATACCCGCAGCCTGTCTGCGTTCGGATGAGGCACTGCCTCGATAACGCGGGCGATGCGAAATGGTGCCAGTGATAATCGTCGATCTTCGACTGACTCCACTTCCAATCCGATGGCGTTCAATACCTTGATGATTTGCTCAAGAGAGGCGTCGGTGTCCAGGTGCGTCATCAGCCATGAAAGCGAGAATTTCATCGCGGGCTTCCTTCGTGAAGGGCAACCGGCGTGAGTGCTGAACTGCCGTAATGTGTGAGCCAGCGGATATCGCCTTCGTAGAAGGCGCGCAAATCGGGGATGCCGTGTTTGAGCATCGTGATGCGCTCGACACCCATTCCGAAAGCGAACCCTTGAAATTCTCGCGGATCGATGCCGCAGTTGGCAAGCACGTTCGGATGGACCATTCCGGCACCAAGAATCTCGAGCCAATCTGACCCTTCACCGATTTCTCCAGTTCTGCGGTTCCAGGCAATGTCAATTTCGATTGACGGCTCGGTAAAAGGAAAATAGCTGGCGCGGAACCTCGTGCGCAGATTTGGGCGCTCGAAATAGGCGCGCAGGAAATCCATTAGGCACCCCTTGAGATGGCCGAGCGTAATTGCGCGATCGATTACCAGCCCCTCGCATTGGTGAAACATTGGGCTATGCGTCGCGTCGTGGTCTGAGCGATATGTCCGGCCTGGTACGATGATGCGGATCGGAGGGTTTTCCTTCAACATGGTACGAATTTGCAAAGGCGACGTGTGGGTGCGGAGGACCATGGGTCGGGCGTGTCCGGAGGGCTTGAGGTAAAAGGTGTCCATCATTGCCCGGGCCGGATGATGTGCTGGGATATTAAGCGCGCCGAAATTGTACCAATCGTTCTCGATGTCGGGCCCATCGTGGACAACAAAGCCCATCGCTCCAAAAAGGGCGGTCAGCTCTTCTAGGGTGCGCGAAATCGGATGAATCAGCCCCTGTGGTGCTGGGCGCGCCGGCAGCGACACATCGACTCGTTCTGTCGCGAGGCGGGCCTTGAGAATGTCTGTTTCCAGAACATTCCGTCTAGCGGCGATTGCCAAGGCAACGCGATCGCGCAAGGCATTTATTGCGGCCCCTCGCTCGCGTCGGGCTTCTGGCTTCAGTGTTCCGAGTGATTTCAGGGCCATGGTAACGGTCCCCGCTTTACCGAGCAGAGTCACACGCAGGGTGTCCAGTTCCCGCAAATCCGCAGATGCCGCGATTTCGGCAAGAGCGGCCGATTCCATCGGGTCGAGTTCGCTTTGCATGCCGGTGAGGGATGCCAGAAGTATAGAAAAGTCAAGAACGCTTGCGACGCATGCGGAAGAGGATATCCGCCTGTAGCACTAGGATGATTTAGCGACTCGTTGTGGATAGGCTGGGAGAACGCCCATCTCAACGCGAGATTGCGTGTCGAGCACCAGCCGGAGATGTAGGGGACTTTTTTCTAGGCCTACCGTTATCGACGGCTATGTCGTTAGCTTTCTTAGACCCTGACTCTGAAGGGTAGTATTTCGATCTCTGGCGTACGATTTTTTTTGTGAGCGGGGGGAGTGTGGGTGAAGAGCCCCCCTGCGGTTGCGCTGGCGATGGTTGTTTCGAGATCCCTGGTGAGGCGGCGGCATCGGCTGAGCCGGGCAAAGGTTCTCTTGACGACCCATCGGCGCGGCAGGAGTTCAAATCCTTCTGCGGTGTCGGAGCGCTTGACGGTTTGGATGGTCCATTTCCCGATTTTGTCGAGGTATCCGTTCAGTTGGTCCGGCATAGCCCCTCTTGGCGAAGGCATGCCGCAGCTGCGGGTAGCACGTGCGGAGGGACTTGAGCACCGCGGGCGCGCCATCGCGATCTTGAACATTGGCGGGATGGACAACCAGTCCGGCCAGGTTGCCGAGCGTCTCAGTGACGAGAGTGCGGTCACGGCTGAAACGGCAGCACCAGGCCTGTCCCGTTGTGAAGGGCGCGA
>JAJZCS010000288.1 GCA_021829055.1 Pseudomonadota bacterium | reverse complement strand
ATCATCCATCCGCTGCTCTACGCACAACATCACGTTCATACTCCGCCTAGAAGATCATGCGAGACACAAATGTGTGACAAAGCGAGCATCCGCGCGTACTCCCCAGTTCATTATCAAGTGAGCGTCGAATAAGTTTCTCTCATGAAATTGTGCTCACCACAGTAGACCGCCCGCCGCGCAACTGAAAATGAACAATGTGAGTGTTTGGTTCTTGGTGCGCAGGAGGACGGTGTCTTAAGCCGACTTCGAACTCCGCCGACCAAGTCTCCGTATTTCTCGCACGTTTTGGCGGGTATATGGACCACCACGGAATAATAGAGATGTTTCAGAATCGGCCAAATCGAGATCGAGTTGTGTATGTTTGGCGTCGGAGCGGTACCGATTAATACCAGCGGAAGCTGTGTGAACCGAGCACTCATCTGCTAACCCTGCGACGGAACATATACTGCGACTGCAACGCGCATGCATGTCCGGCCTACCGCTCGATCGCCGTGTTGTCTCCGAAATTATGGTGCAACGTGCTGGCGCTTCGTCCGTTGGTCGGGTGAGATTATGAAGAAAATGGAGAGGCCATTGATTGACGCTGCAGGCTTATTACCTCACCAGAACTGTTCGCGCACAATGTGCTGTTGCCTCATCTATGATGCTCCCGGCGGTAGCCGGGATGAAGCGATGAGGAAGGTGGGCAATGGCAACAGGGAGGAAGTTGGTGGCAGCGGTTTGTGAACAATTCCGCTCGGCTGACAGCAAGAGCAATGGACATGGTCTCGGTGAATTCGTGACGGTTACTGGATTTTACAGCAAACATGCAATGAGCCTCTTGTGGGCTGTGGCGCTGCCATGAGGGACCGCTTGTCCTGAACGTGGGATCTTTGACGAGGCCGCTCTGGCGGCGGTGATGACATTGTGAGAAGCGAGGTACCGCTTTTGCGGCAAACGGTTGCTCCCGCTTTTTTCCAATGCTCAGCGAAGCCATAAGAGGCCTCGGATACCTTCATCTGGCAGCTGAAATCCGGACGAATCTATTGCAGATGTGCGCGGCAACGATAGATCGGGTGTTGCGGAGCGTGAAGGGCCACGGCCAGAAGCCTCGGCGGTGACGCGGAGTGGTAGAAACCGAAGTGAGACGCAAGGTGCCTATCCGGTTCTTCGATGACTGGGGTGATCCGGCTCCGGGGCATATGGAAGTAGACCTTGTGTGGGACAGCGGCCCGGTGGCGAAAGGAAGTTAGACCTGGGCGTTTACGCTGGCAGACATCGCCGCGAGATGTACCGGGTACGTCCCGCTTCTGGTTTGCGAGCAAACGCTGCTGGTGACAGTGCTTTTCGAACCGCGCAGGTTGATGCTGTTCCCACTGCTGGGGTTCGACTCTGCCGATGACAGCGTGTTTATCAACGAGACTGTGCAGCGATTACTGCGCGGCGACCGGCATTGCATTTACCCACTGCCGACCCTACCGGAAAATCGATCAAGCCTGGGTCAAGCAAAAAATGGCGCCGTCGTGTGTCGCTTGGTGGCTATGGCCGCTTTGAGGGACTGGCGTACGGTCCGCGCGTTGGGGGAGGCTGGCAGCAAGTGATCGAGATGTGCCGCGTGGTTGATACCGTGCTGGTCTATCAGGGGCCCCCTATAAGCCTCGTTACGGAAATGGCATCCTTCTGCTCCACATCAAGGGCAGTCTCAGTCTCAATGAGTATACGCTCGATCTATCTATTGCTGTAGCGTTCGCTTGCCGCCAATGAAGAGAAAACTCGTCGCGGCGAGCCTGTCATTAGCGCACCTGTGGTTTTTGTCATGGAGGACGACCGCTATGAGAAGAAACCAAACCGCCGCCTGCAGGAAGCCATCAGACAAGGTTCTCGAAACTCGCAGCGACAGCAGGCTTTAATATGGTTCGTCGAACGCGCCCTGAAATTGCAAGTGAAGGCCACGATTGGCAGTGTTTCGCCGCCAAAATAGGCTCGTCACTCGTCAATGCCGGCTCCGCATGATCGTGACCTGTGGTAAAGCTTTTAATTTCCTCAGCCATGGCTTCTCGCATCGTGTGGCAGAGAACAAAAGACGATCAGAGCGCTGGACGGCCATCCTTGTAGCTCTCTTTGCTGTCACGCCTTGGGTAAGGGCTTGCGCACTTTTTGTTGACCCAGGTCAGTGAAATACTTAATCTTCTCCATGATCTGTCAGGAGCTGGATGCAATGAATGTCTACACCACCGCCCCGCTCGAAGACCCGCGTAACGCCCGAACGGTTTACAAGGAACTCGAGGATATCGGCTATGATGGCGGGTTCTCGTTCGAAGCAAAACACGACCCCTTCCTCGCACTGGCTGTTGCTGCCGAGCACACGACGAGGCTACGCCTTGGCACCGCTATTGCGATCGCCTTCGCACGCAATCCCATGAATCTCGCCAACCTCGGTTACGACATGCAATCGATCAGCGGTGGTCGCTTTGTCCTAGGATTGGGCTCACAGGTGAAACCGCATATCGAGAAACGCTTTAGCGGCGTGTGGTCCCATCCGGCCGAACGGATGGCCGAAATCGTCAAGGCCATCAAGGCTATCTGGGCTTGTTGGGAAGGTAAGGCGCCGCTCAGCTTCGAGGGCAAGTTCTACAGGCACACCATCATGATCCCCGCCTTCAACCCCGGCCCCAATCCCTATGGTGCGCCCCCGATCCTCACCGGCGGCTTCGGTCCGAGAATGACGGCCGTGGCGGGCGCGACAGCCGACGGGTTTATCGCCCACCCGTTCTCTACGCGCCGTTCCTTGCTCGAGAATACCCTGCCGGCCTTGCAGAAGGGCCTGGAAGAATCCGGTCGACGCCGCACCGATATCGAGGTGATATGCGCCACACTAGTGGTTACCTCTGGCACCGAGGAAGGGTTTGCCGCCTCAAAACTTGCCGCACGCAAGCAACTCGCCTTCTACGGGTCGACGCCAGCATATCGCTCCACCCTGACATGCCATGGTTGGGAAGAATTGCACAAAGAGCTTAACCGTCTGT
>JAJZCS010000287.1 GCA_021829055.1 Pseudomonadota bacterium | reverse complement strand
CCCAGCGAATGGCCGGCAACGACGGTGGCCATTTCTCCTAGCTGTTTACCAGCTTCGTGAAGAAAGGCACGGATCGCAGCCATTGAAACAGCCATCAAGGCAGGTTGTGTATTGCTGGTCAGTGTGAGTTCTTCGGCTGGTCCCTCGAAAATGATGCGGGACAGTCGTTCGCCGAGAGCATCGTCGACTTCCTCAAAAACATTGCGCGCAGTACTAAACGCTGCGGCAAAGTCGCGCCCCATACCGACGAACTGGCTTCCCTGACCGGGAAAAATGAAGGCGATTGCCGTCATGACCTGTGGTCTCCCTTGGATCGGCGCGGGGTAATGCAGCCCGGGCAGGGAAGTCAATCGCAACGCAACCAGAGTTTATAGCCGAATCTCCATTTCGGTTACGTTTCTCTCCTGCTTATATAGTAAAATCATTGCTTTATGTGAATCAATCTGTTCAAACTCAATTATTTTCGGCTCCTCGACGCTACGAATAGAAATGGGCTGAATGCTTAGGGCTGATCGGATAGCCTCCCGGTAGTTTTTCGGGAAGTTGCGATGGAGGTGTCCAGGTTCTGGCGTTGGGTCCTGGAGTGACGCTGCCATGGCGTCTGACAAGTCAGCATCTGGAGACGGGGACGCATCCACACGAGCGGCATCTGAACTTCCTCCAACACCGCTGCTTTATCCTTGCCCGGGTGCCCACACGGTCTACCCGGAACACGGGATGAAGCGGGCGCAGCGGCCGTGGCGCCGGAAGCCAGCGGCTTCACCCGGCAGTTCGAGCCAGTGGCGCCGATGCTGGCGCGCGAAATGCCGGTACAGGCGGCGGCACGGCAGATGGCGATCACCGGGTATTATGTCGGGCAGGCGCTGGAGCGGACTGACCTTGTCGAGCTGAAGGCGGTGGCCTTTAACGCGACCGCCTCGAAACGAGGCCATATTTCATCGACCCAAAGCGAAAGTAGCGGCCGGCGGTGTTCGCCACCCCCGGGAAAGACCAGGAAACAATCAGCTGTTTCAAAAATGTCCTGACAGCGCACCATGGCAAGCCGGGACGGATCGTCGAGATCGTCTGCGACACGTGCCCCCGGCCCTTCTGGCGACCCCGCCCCGAGGCTTGCGTGACGGTCGCCCGGTTCCACGGCGTGCAGTTGTTCACCGCCATCGAAACCGTCGAAAAACACAAAGAGCCCATCCTTCACCGTCGGGCTTCAACCCACAGCAACACCCGAATGGAAACCCTCAACCGCATCTTCAAAACCGCCCGCGCCAGAACACCCAGCTGCCCAAACGTCCAAACCTTACATCACCATGACCTGTCTGATCACCACCCCAATCAGCGAAATATTCAAATCCACTTGAAACGCCGAGGAGCCTTATTTTTTGACCCGCAAAACTGGTCGATTTCGTACCGGGGCCAGCTGTCACTGATTTGTACCGATTGGCGGTGCCAAGGGATCACCTGAGCCGCTCCCGTCCTCCCGTGAAACGCCATGGAGCATGGGGACAGCGCGGCAGATGGCCGTCGATACCCGAGTGAATGCGGTTGAGCATGCAGCGCACCGTCGCAGCGCCCGGCCATTTCCGCCTAGGTAACACCGTTCGCGTCATGGCGAAGCATCCTAAGGTTGCGATGTCACGACATCAGAATTACTCTGATTCCCACATTCAGGTGGCGTACCAAGCGCTTGGATGATTCATCCAACCGATAACAACCATTTGCAATCCCCGACGAATTGGGCCACTTTTCCCCAAGTGCCTCTCGTTCTTTGGGCACGTTACGAAGTGCATCACCTTATGAAGCACGTGTTGTTTGCTTGTCAGATGACTCGCACCTGGTATCTTGCATTTCGAACGAGCCAAAACAGATCAGGCGGTTCATCGTTGGGTAGGCGATCACCGTCCATCCCGAAACCGGTCGAGCGCGTGGTCAGCAAAGGCCTGAGACTCACTGAAGCTTTTGGGGGCAGTGCCCGGCACCGCGACACAGGAGATAAAAATGAGTGCCAATGCAGGCGGCAAGCTCAAGCGCGACGCGGGCGTTATCGGTCTTCTTTTTGCGAGCCTAGGTGGAATCATCGGCTCCGGTTGGTTGCTCGGCCCGTTAAACGCTGCAAAAATTGCCGGTCCGGCGGCGGTCATCGCTTGGTTAATTGGCGGCATTGCCATCCTGTTATTGTCATTCGTCTACGCTGAACTGGCCACGGCATTTCCGCGTGCCGGCGCCGTAATAGCGTTTCCGAAACTGTCGCATGGGAACCTGATGGCGACAGTGCTTAGTTTCGTGGTATTTCTTGGCTACGCTTCCGTAGCTCCCGCCGAAGCTTCTGCAGTCATTACCTACGCCAGCAACTATATTGGCGGGCTGGTCGACAAGTCCGGGACATTGACCCTCATCGGCTTCTTTGCCTCAGCGGGCTTGCTTGCGGGTTTTGCGGTCGTGAACATTTTAGCGATCAAAATCGTGCTAGCGATAAACAGCACACTGACATGGTGGAAGCTGGCCATTCCTGTCCTAACCACTCTGGTCTTTCTTCTGTTCGGGTTTCACGGACACAACTTTACCGTCCACAGCTTCGCGCCCAGTGGGGTTTCAGGAGTATTTTCGGCGGTCGCAACCTCCGGAATCGTTTTTTCGTATCTCGGATTTCGCCAAGCGGTAGAACTTGCTGGCGAATCGAGTAATCCAAGACGAAACTTACCGATCGCGATTATAGGTTCTGTCACGATTGGATTAGCCCTCTATGTCGGACTGCAGGTCGCCTTTATCGGAGCCTTGAATCCGGCCGATATAGCAAAAGGCTGGACAAATTTGACATTTAAAGGCGCGTTTGGGCCGTTCGCGGGATTGGCTTCTCTGATCGGCATGGGTTGGCTGGCTGTCTTGCTCTACATTGATGCCTTCGCATCGCCGTCTGGAACCGGTATCATCTACTTTACGACGACATCGCGCGTCCTGTACGCTACCGGCCAAGAAGGGCTTGCCGGCGGTCCAGCATTCTCCAAATTGTC
>JAJZCS010000286.1 GCA_021829055.1 Pseudomonadota bacterium | reverse complement strand
GCGGGCCATAGCCGCGCCACACACGAGGCGATCGTCTACACCGATGACAGGGTAGCTCTGACTGCGCAGATCGCGCGCGAGACGGGGCAGAAAGAGATGGCGCTGGAGGGTCGGGTTGAGGTGCATCCAGCCGACAGGGCGTTGGCCGAACCCGCACCCTGGGAGACGGTGCCATCGATCTCGCGAAATCCGGCGGAGGAACGTTCGCGGTGGCTCGAAGCTTCAGTCCTCCCGCTTTGAACCAACGAAGCAGAGAGCATCCATGCCCGACAAGCGATTCGTATCGTCTACATCTTTGTGTGTTGGGACCGGGCCTACCAGTCATTCCAGAGCTTGACCGCGGCGTCGACGAAGGCGTCGCAGTTTGCCTGGGTCCAGCACGTGTGCGAGCCGTCACCCAGCAAGGAATACTGCTCGTTGGCGCACACAAGGTCAGTCTTTGCCGCCTCTCTGCGGTACCAGTTCAACGTGTTGACAACGCAATCCCGGTAGCTCGACGTGAGCTTTTCGTTCGGCACGTTGTACAGAAGGCCTTCGATGTAGTACGAGGGAGCGACGCCGGCCTTGATCAGACCGTCATCAACCATCCGGCTTCGCATGTTCTTGAAAATTCGCGCCATGGGCTTGAGCCAATTGGACGAGGCTTGGTGCTTCGTCGTCAGGTTCGCCGAGTGCTGCTTCGGATAGTTCGCGATCCGCTTACCTGCGGCGTTGAGGAAGCAGATGCCCTCGACGCACGAAGAGTCGGATGTCGACCGGAACTTGAGGTACCGACGAAACTGAATCGCCACAATCACGTCTGCCTTGCGACGTGCGCCGTTGGCTTCGATGGCGATGGCCTTGTCGCCTATCCTTACCGCTGATCCAAATTGACTCGTGAGGACAGACTGGACGTCGCGCTTGAAGTCAACGCAGGTGTAGGTGGCAGCGCGGAATGCCGCCTTGTACGCCGCCTTTTCTGCCTCAGTGATTGCGCTCAGATCGCTGTGGAAGCATTCATTGAGCTGAATGACGATGTCTACATCACTCTCGGCGTAAATGTTGGTGTCGTTGCCGTACGAGCCTTGCAGGAAGACCTGGAAGTCCTTGCCAGCATAAGGCGCCGTGCTTGCTTCCAGGGCGTTCTTAATCGTGTTGTAGGTGTTGCTCGACTGCGTGATCGATCCTTGGTGAGACCAGGTGTCGAGCTGCGATTCTGGGATCGGCATCGTCTCCTCCTTTTGGCTACATCAAATACTCGCGAAGCTGCGTCTCGCGCGACGCGAATGACTCCCTTCCGCGCTGGAACAGCACACCGAGCTTATTGAGGTCATGCTCCAGAAGATCGGTGGCCATCTCCGGCTGGACGAACGAGTCGCTTATCCGAATCGTCGGCACATCATGAAACAGAATCTGCCGCAACTGGTCCATCGACTGCGTATTGATCTCCAGCGTCTTCTGTAGCAATTGAACGCTGACAAGATACTTCTTGGCCAGCCACCTCTTCAGGCCCGGTTTCGGTTCAGGGTAATTCCCGACTCCGATGTTCACAAGCCGGATGTCCCGGCGTTCGCGACAAAGCGCATGCACCGCATCAGCGATCGCGTACAGGGTCGGGTTGTTCGCACAGTACCCGCCGTCGAAAAGCTCGATGTCTTCACCCATCGAGGTCTTGACAATCGTTCTGTCGAAGAAAGGGTAGGCTGAGCAGGATGCCCGGACGGCGTCAGCGATGGTGACACCGAAACCCGGAACGAACGTGCCAACACGGCCGTGAGCCTGAGCAACGTTGGCCTTGAAGATCATGGGGCGTTCGGTCAGCCACCTCGCAGCGACAATGCCGATACCTGTCTTCACGTCCTTGAACGTCGCCCCAGCGAAAACCTCGTCAGCCAATGTCTTCAAAGCCCGCGACCTAGCCTCTGCGGTCTTCTCCGACATCACAGTTCGAACTTGCGTTCGGTACAAATCCAGAATTGGGTCGACCCCGTGGCCAAGTGCGATCAGCGCCGCGATGATCGCGCCAGTACTGGTGCCGAAGACCAGGTCGAACTTCTCGTGGAGCGGACACCCAACCATTGCCTCGATCTCTTTCAGCACGCCGAGCGTGTAAAACCCCTTCGCTCCGCCGCCGTCCAGTGTAAGAACGCGCATTGGTTGGCCGGCCCTTCCTCTTGCTTCTTCCATCACTACCTTCATTTCAATTGCGCTCTATTGAGTTCCAAAGGCTGCGGAGTAAACACATCCCTTCAGTCAAAACGAGCAACCGACAGCCTAACCAGGTACAAGCGCAAGTACTCGCACACCTCCCGCCAGCGGCGGAAGCACAAGCGACGGCGACCGCCGCAGCAGGGGCAATGAACGCCTTGCGACCAGCGCGCCCAGTTACAGTGCGCGGTGGACCGTGGTCTTTCTCCCGTGCTGCTGTATGGGGCGTTTTATCAACAGCGAACGGCGGGGCACTCGACCATCGACAGGCCTTGCTGGAACTGCACCGGATTGATCGACATAGCGGCGCCCTTCGTGGAGAGGCAACCATCCTCGTCTGCAGCCGTCGCAGATCATGCGACAACGGGCTGATGTTCGGGACTGATCAGATAGCACATCGAGATCAGTGTAGGTCAACTCGCCCAGGACTGGATTGCCGGCGCTGCATCGCGCCAGCGCCCTCCCGCATCATCCTGGCCTCCATGGCGACATCGTGCATCTCCGCCTCGGCAATGGCCGTCAGCTTGGCGATGTTGTCCATGAGGCCCTGCAGATCCTCGGCGCTGGCGGGTTTGCTGGAATCAGCCAGGAGTTCGCAGATGCCCGCGAACATTCCGCTCATCTGCGTCAGGTTCTCCAGCGCCTGGGCTATGGGTCCGGGAACTTGCAGGTCTTCGCCGTCACCGAAGATGCCGCGTAGAAAGCCATCGAGTTCTTCCTCGCGGACCTTGGCAATGAACGAAACTCTGGGGCGGCTGGCACGCCTGGGTGGCTTCATCAGGCGATACGGCCGATCAGCTTCCTGATGCACCGTCAGCGCATTCCACAGCCCATGAATCAGCGCGCCAAGCAACT
>JAJZCS010000285.1 GCA_021829055.1 Pseudomonadota bacterium | reverse complement strand
TTTTTGGCTTCATACGTCACTTCCGCCAACAGCTTGCAATCGAGCAGCGCATTGTGTGTGGTCCGAGCCGAGAGATCGATACCGAAACGCCGGCACAACGAATCAAGGTTGTTTGGAACACCCGGGAAGCGTGCCTTTGCTAGCGCCAACGTGTCGACCATGCGTACCCGATCGAGGGGTGGTCGGTTGATCCGCGCAAGCTCGGCGTCAAGAAAGCCGAAATCAAACGCCGCATTATGGGCAATGAGGGGTTCGTCCCCGAAAAACGCAAGGAGCCTATCAACAATCGCGTTGAATTTGGGCTTTCCGGCAACGTCCGAATCACGAAAACCGTGAATACGGCTCGCCTCTTCCGGAATGCCCCGCTCCGGGTCAAGCAGAGTATGAAATTCCATGCCTGTCGGCAGATCATTGCGCAGCTCAATCGCCGCGATCTCAATAATCCGATCGCCTCGGAAGGGATCAAGCCCCGTGGTTTCGGTATCAAACAAAACAGCGCGAGTCACGGTATCATTTTTGGCTTAGCCGCCGCGTGATAGCAAGAGCTGTCGTATCGAACATGAACGCTGCCACCCGATCATAACGTCCCCGACGCGTCAGAATTTGATGCCGACAGCATCTCGCATCGGGGATGCCGGTCGCGCCGGGGCGGGTCCAGGCCGACGCATGCTGGAGAGCAATTCGCTAAGCACGTCAACGCACTCTCCCCTTGTCCGGGCATAACGCTCTCAGGCTGAACCGGCCCAGCCCAGCGGGCGAAGCCCCTATAATCCGTGTGAAAACACCACGAGTAACTGCATCCAAGACACAATATGACCGAGAATAGATTGGGTTCGAGGCCGAGCCCGCTCATGTCATCTCCGATGAAAAGCGCGTCCCGGCAACGTCTGCGTACCTGATCGAAATTTCCTCGAGGGACGTTTCAACACACGTCGGTCGAAGCGCTCATGTCGCTCTGTGTACCTTGTTTCCGGAACCGGATCGCACTTCGATAACAGCGCCTCACGTCAGGTTGCGATGGCACCCGGGCAGCAGCCACCGACCCGGCGATTCTAAAGATACTTCCTGACCAGTCTGCTAACCGCCCGCCGCGTCTCCGCGCGCGACAAACCGGTCCGTATCACGACATCCGCTAGCCGCCGCTTCTCATGGTCCGGCATCTGTACCGCAATTATTTTGGCAATTTCCAACGGTGCAAATCCTCGCCGCCGCACCCGCGCAATCTGTTCCGCAAGTGGCGCCGACACCGCGACAGAGAGATCGACGCGCTCTCTGCTCTTGTCTTTCTGCCTGGCTTCAAAAAGTAGCGGAATGTCAAGAACGGCAGCTCTTGCACCGTGACGTCGCGCAAGCGTTAAAAACCTTTTCTCGGCATCCCGCACCATTCGGTGCATGATTGCTTCCAATAGCCTCCTCGCATCCGGGTCACCCAAAATCCTCGCCCGGAGCGCGGCGCGATTGAGCACACCATCGTGAACCACATCGGGAAATGCAGCAGCGATAGCCGGAATCGCCGCGCCGTTCCTGGCCTGCATCTCTCGTACCACTGCGTCCGCATCGAAAACCGGAATGTTATAACGGGCGAACATTCTGGCAACGGTGGACTTGCCCATGCCAATGCCGCCAGTGACACCGACGATCTTCATCCGATCAGGTCGCCCGCAACAATGCGATGAAGCCACTCATCCACCTCCGGCATAACGCCAAACCAGGCATGAAATCCCGGAACCGCCTGATGCAGGAGCATGCCCAGACCGCTCACAATCGTAAGGCCACGCGCGCGCGCGTCGGCAAGCAGCTTGGTTTCCAGTGGAACATATACGATATCCGCAACGACGAGCTGGGGACCTGCACGGTGGAGATCCAGATCAAGGGACGGATACCCCTCCATGCCGAGTGATGTTGCGTTCACTACCAGGTCGTGATCGGCCAGCAATGCATGCCGATCCTTCCACTCGTATGCACGCCCCCCCAGTTCTGCAGCCAGCGCTGCCGCCCGATCATAGTTGCGATTACAAAATCCCGTTTCGGTCCCGGCGTCCAATAGAGAAGCTCCGATGGCCCGGGCTGCCCCGCCGGCGCCGAGAACTAACGCTGGTCCAACCGGAAACGCATCGTGAGCACGCAGATTCGCGATGAAACCGACACCATCGGTATTCGAACCGACAATTCTCCCGTCGCGAAATACCAGCGTGTTCACAGCACCCGCGCGCCGTGCCGTAGACTCGACCACGTCACACACAGTAAATGCCGCTTCCTTGTGCGGAATCGTGACGTTGCAGCCCGCGAATCCCATGCGCACAAGGGCGCGCACGCACCCTGAAAAATCTTCGGGAGAAATCGGCAGCGGTACGTACGCGCCGTCAACGCCATATCGCTTGAGCCACGCCCCATGCAGGCGAGGCGAACGCGAATGCGTAACCGGCCAACCAATGATACCTGCAAGCCGTGCGCGCCCGGAAATCAGCATTTCGGGGAGGCCAAGGCTGCGGAGCATGTGGTCGGACAAGCAGAGTCCGGACCGCGGCCGATACACACCACCCTGAGCGCGCGATTCGGGCTCATTTTTAATAACAGAGAAGCTGCAAAAGATGTTTCGCGTGCGCTCAGCGGCTCATCGATATGATTGAAAATGGCGCCCTTGCTCATCATGCTTCCCTGTCGAGCTTTCGCTATCCAGAAATTCCGGACCACGGCAATTGCGCAATAACGGTTGGAAGCCCACTCGCGGCTTTCACAACTTCATTCCGCCAGAAGGCGATATGCTCGGTCTTCGGTAGATGCAACCGGAATTCCGGTACACCCGGCCCCACCAACGAAACGAAGACAAGGCGGAAGTGACGTATGAAGCCAAAAAGTGGACGACCGTCTGCCTGCGCGTGGCGATGCCGTCGTCATGTCGACATCGGAAAATGGCAGGTTCGGGGAAAAGTGCATGCGCACCTGGGCGCCTCCATTTACCCCTCGCCGGAATGGCTGTGGCGTGATTCGCCGGTTTTCCAGAGCGGGAGCGGGCCATGCGGCAAGTCCACCGTTGCCAGAATGTTCGCCCG
>JAJZCS010000028.1 GCA_021829055.1 Pseudomonadota bacterium | reverse complement strand
CAGGTCAGCGAGCTCACAGCCGATCAGGTCGATTGCCTGCCGGAGGAGGCGACCGCATCATCCTTCGGCAACAGTAGGCGAGTCGTTCTTTTTCACGACGCTGCTGATGGCCATATGAAGTACATCGAGGCCGCCCTGGCAGAAAAAAGTACTTCGCTCATCATTGCGCTTGCTGGTGACCTTTCCACCGGTTCCACGCTGCGCAAATTCGCGACAGATCGCGATAATGCTGCAGCGATCGCTTGCTATCTGCTCGATGAAGCTGCGCGCAGTACTGCGCTGGCTGAACTGTTCCGGAGTTCCAACACCGAAATCAGCCGCGAGGCACTGGCTATGGTCTCGGCGCGTCTCGGCGGCGACACTGGAACGCTGCACGATGCCGCCGAGCGTCTAATTCTTTTCGCCGGCAAGAGCGGCAAGATAGATACGCCTGCAGTCGACGAAGTGCTCGACGATCAGGGGAGTGCCTCAATGCAACAAGCGATTGACGCGGCATTGGCCGGCGACCTGCCAACGGCTGATCGTATCCTTAGCATCGCCTTGGATGACGGTGCCGCGCCGATTGCCATTATCCGAATGATGCTCAACGAACTCGGCAAACTGCGGCTACTGGCCCATGCCGTGGCGAGCGGAGCCGCTCCACGGGCGGCAATTGCTTCCGCGCGCCCCCCTATTTTTTTTCGCCGCCTTCCCCTAGTCACAAAGGCAGTGGGTCGATGGCTGGAAGCTGAAATCATGACCTCGATCAAGGTGGCCCTTCAAGCCGAATTGGCTTGCAAACAGACCGGTGCAGCTCCTGAGCTGATTTGCCGGCAATTGATTTTGGCCATTGCCAGCGGTCGGCCCTGATCTCATCGCCCCCCTGCCCGACGTGCGTCCAGCTCACTGTGAAAATCAGCCGCGCGTAGCCCCCCCATCTCTGCCGAGATGGTCTGCGCAACCTCCCGTACGGACGTACCCAGCTGCCGCATTCGTTCATCGTCAATCCGCACCATCGGGCCTGATACCGACACTGCCGCAATAACATCTCCGGTTTCATCGAAGATCGGCGCTGCAATGCAGCGCAGGCCGACCTCATGTTCCTCGTCATCGATTGCGTAACCCAGCATCCGCACTTGATCGAGCTCGGCCCGCAACGGCGCCGGTGAAATGATCGTCTTGGCCGTCAAACGCGGCATTCCATGCCGAGCTAAAATTTTTGCCAAGTATTTGTCCGAAGTCGTAGAAAGAAGTGCTTTGCCAACCGCAGAGCAGTGTAACGGCACCCGCGACCCCGGTCGCGCGAAGGCCCGCATCAACTGTCGGCTTTCGACTTGAGCGAGATAGACTGCCTCTCCAGCGTCCTCGACGGCCAGATTGGCCGTCTCGCCGCTATGCTCCATCAGCGTGTGCATGTGCGGTCGCGCGACGGCGACAAGTCCACGGGTCTTGGTAAACGCGCAACCGGCAACAAATGCTTGCACACCTACCGACCACAAGCGTTCCTCCTGACTGAAACGCGCGTAGCGCTCCTGCTCAAGCGTGGTGAGAAGTCGATGGGCGGTCGATGTAGGCAAGCCCACCTGCTGTGCCAGATCCGTGAGACTTACCCCTGCATCAGGCCCCTCGGCAATCCGGTTTAGAAGCGCGAGAGCGCGCACAAGAGACCGAACCTGGTCTGCTCCGACGCGCGTTGGCGGTCGGCGGGATAGTACAGCCCGCAATGGTGCCATGCTGAATTTCTTGCTCCTGGGCCGTTAAAAAACGGACGTTTTCCCACCATGCGGAAAAAATATCGGGAAATCCATCGGGAAATTTTCGATTATTTTTATAAAATTTACTAAATTCTTGAATATTCAAGAGAAAATGAAGCGGATCCCGTTGTGCGGAATACTATCCAAAAATTTTGTGATCGATCGTATATCTCATATATGCCTCGCATGCTGGATTGTGATGGAGGGAACACATGGCGAAAATGAGAGCGACCGAAGCAGCCGTTCGCGTGCTTGAACGGGAGGGAATCACTACGGCTTTTGGCGTCCCTGGAGCTGCAATCAATCCATTCTACGCCGCGATGAGGGCACGTGGCACCATCCGCCACATTTTGGCCCGGCATGTCGAGGGAGCCTCTCACATGGCAGATGGCTATTCTCGCGCGGCAGCGGGCAACATCGGCGTCTGCATTGGCACCTCAGGACCAGCGGGAACGGACATGATCACCGGTCTTTACGCTGCGCAGGCCGACTCGATTCCGATCCTGTGCATCACCGGACAAGCGCCGCGGGCCAAACTATACAAGGAAGATTTTCAGGCCGTTGACATCGAAACGATCGCAAAAGGGGTGACCAAGTGGGCCGTTTGCGTCCGTGAGCCCGCTTTAGTGCCAATGGTATTTCAGCAGGCATTCTATGTAATGCGTTCTGGCCGTCCGGGGCCAGTCCTCATTGACCTGCCCATTGACGTGCAGATGGCTGAAATCGAATTCGATGACGAGACGTATCAGCCGCTTGCCGTCCATAAACCTGCAGCAACTCGTCGTCAGGCAGAGAGGGCGGTAGGGATGCTGAATGATGCTGAACGACCTGTAATCATTGCCGGTGGTGGCATCATAAACGCCGACGCCAGCGACCGTCTGGTCGAGTTCGCAGAACTGACCGGGGTTCCGGTTATCCCCACGCTGATGGGTTGGGGCACAATACCGGATGATCATCCACTCATGGTTGGGATGGTCGGCCTTCAGACGAGTCACCGTTACGGCAACGCCAATTTCCTCAGGTCGGATTTCGTTCTCGGTATCGGCAACCGATGGGCAAACCGGCACACCGGATCAATCGAAACGTACATAAAAGGCCGACGCTTCGTTCATGTCGATATCGAACCGACACAAATCGGTCGGGTGTTCGGCCCCGACTATGGCATCGTTTCAGACGCTGGCGCAGCGCTCGACATGTTCATCACGGTTGCCCACGAAATGAAGGCTGCTGGAAAGCTGAGGGATCGGTCCGAGTGGGTTGCTGAATGCGGACACCGCAAAGCAGTGATGCTGCGCAAAAGCCACTTCGACAACGTCCCGTTGAAGCCACAGCGCGTATACGAGGAAATGAACCAGACTCTCGACCGTGATACGTGCTATGTCAGCACTATTGGGCTTTCGCAGATTGCCGGTGCGCAGTTCTTGCATGTGTACAAACCGCGCAATTGGATCAACTGCGGGCAAGCGGGGCCTCTGGGCTGGACCCTCCCAGCAGCACTGGGCGTACGAGCCGCAGCACCGAACAAAAAAATTGTTGCACTCTCCGGCGACTTCGACTTCCAGTTTATGCTTGAGGAACTCGCGGTGGGCGCCCAGCACAAGTTGCCATATCTGCATATAGTGGTGAACAATTCTTATCTCGGGCTGATCCGCCAAGCACAGCGAGGCTTCCAGATGGATTATGAAGTCAGCCTCGCGTTTGACAACATCAATGCCGATCCCGACCAAGACAATGTACGCGGTTACGGTGTCGATCACGTTGCCGTCGCCGAAGGTCTCGGTTGTAAAGCGATCCGGGTGAAAAGCCCGAACGAATTTAAGGATGCATTTGCTCGGGCCCATGCATTAATGGAAGAACATCAGGTTCCGGTCGTCCTTGAGTTCATTCTCGAGCGAGTAACCAACATCTCGATGGGCACCGAAATCGATGCAGTCAACGAGTTCGAAGAGATCCTCTGCCTCGATCCCAACTTGTCTCTTGAGGGAAGTCGCGATAAGGGCATTCAGGCGAACAAGACCCTGGAGCCTGCAAAACGATAGAACCAATGTTCTTTGCTTTGTTTTCTGGAAAGAGCACCTTACTTACCAGGGAATAGCTAAAGAACGTTGCCTGCTTAGGATAAAACTTTCACTCAGGAGTACGTTATGCCGCGCTTTGCCGCCAACCTGACCATGTTGTTCACCGAACGGCCTTTTCTAGACCGCTTCGCTGCTGCTGCACGCGCTGGTTTTGAGGCCGTTGAATTTCTTTTTCCCTACGCCTTCGAGAAAGCCGAACTAAAAGCGGCTCTGACCAGCAATCATCTAACGCTTGTTTTACATAATCTTCCTGCCGGAAACTGGGAAAAAGGAGATCGTGGTATCGCGTGTGATCCTAAACGTCGTGCTGAATTTCGCGAGGGTGTCACCAAAGCGATCGAATACGCCACTGCATTAGGCTGCAAGCAGATCAACTGTCTCGCCGGTATTGTTGCGCCGGGCGACGCTGCAATTGCTCATGAAACCTTAGTGGATAATCTGAAATTTGCTGCGCCAGCTTTGGCAGCTGCTGGTCTCACGCTGCTTCTGGAACCGGTTAACACGCGCGATATTCCCGGCTTCTTTGTTAATCGTAGCGCGCAAGCGCTGGCGATCATCGATGAGGTTGGAGCGCCTAATCTCAAGCTCCAATATGACATCTACCATGCTCAGGTAATGGAAGGCGACCTCGCTCGTACAATCGAAACAAATCTCGCACGAATCAGTCATATCCAGCTTGCGGATAATCCAGGTCGTCACGAACCCGGTACGGGTGAAATCAATTTCCAATATCTGTTCCGGCGGATTGACGAACTCGGATACACCGGCTGGATTGGATGTGAATACAAGCCTGCTACGGAAACGGAAGCGGGGCTCGGCTGGCGTGCATCTCTCAATCGCTAACAAACAGGATCGCATCACATGAGCAACATAGGGTTCATCGGTCTCGGCATCATGGGCAACCCCATGGCGTCTCATCTCATTACTGGCGGCCATAAGCTTTTCGTTTATGACGTCGTCAAGGTACCGCAAGCGCTGATTGACCAAGGCGCAACAGCGTGCGCCAGTAGCCGTGAAGTGGCGTCACACGCTGATATCATCATCACCATGGTTCCCGACACCCCGCACGTCGAAAATGTCTTGTTCGGCAAGAATGGCGTTGCCGAAGGGGTAGCGCCCGGGAAAATCGTGGTCGACATGAGTTCGATCTCGCCAATAGCAACAAAAGATTTCGCCGCACGGATCAACGCGCTTGGCTGTGATTATCTTGATGCGCCCGTATCAGGCGGTGAAGTCGGCGCCAAAGCGGCAACGCTGACCATCATGGTTGGTGGACCTGAAGGTGCCTTTGCAAAAGTCAAGCCGCTCTTCGAGCTGATGGGCAAGAACATCACCTTGGTCGGGGGTAATGGAGACGGCCAAACAACAAAAGTAGCAAACCAAATCATTGTTGCGCTCACAATTGAGGCCGTTGGTGAAGCCTTGCTGTTTGCATCCAAGGCTGGCGCTGATCCCGCACGCGTGCGCACCGCGTTGATGGGAGGATTCGCCAATTCCCGCATTCTTGAAGTCCATGGTGAGCGCATGATCACGCGTAATTTCAACCCGGGCTTCCGTATTGAATTGCACCAGAAAGACCTGAATCTTGCACTTTCCGGGGCTCGTGCCCTAGGCATCAGCCTGCCGAACACTGCGACCGCGCAGGAATTGTTCAACGCAGCCGTCGCAGCAGGCGGTGCAGCGTGGGATCATTCTGGTATGGTCCGCGTCCTTGAGCGCCTTGCCTGCCATGAGGTCGTAAAGGGTTAACTGCGTAATCAGCCAACGCGAAACGATTGCCATGCAACACGCCGACCTTCTGCTTCGGATGTTCAACGCCGCCGTTGAGGCGGCCTCACCAGCGCTTTGCTTGCCGTCGTACCTGCCACCGCCGCCAAAGGGCCGGACCATTGTCGTTGGTGCGGGCAAGGCGGCCGCGGCAATGGCCGAAGCGGTCGAGCAACACTGGCCAGCATCGAAGCCGCTTCAAGGTCTGGTTGTCACCAGGTACGGACACGGCGGCGAACATTGCAAGCGAATCGAGGTAATCGAAGCTGCCCACCCGGTTCCTGATGCAGCTGGCCAGCAGGCTGCCAGCCGCATTCTGGCTCACGTACGAAATCTGACACAAGATGATCTGGTTCTTTGCCTGATATCAGGTGGGGCATCCTCCCTGCTCGCTCTGCCCGCACCAGGTATCGACCTTGCCGCCAAGCAGGCAATTAACCGGAGCCTACTCCGCAGCGGCGCGAATATCCACGACATGAATTGTGTGCGTAAGCATCTTTCCGCGATTAAGGGCGGGCGTTTGGCCGCTGCTGCCGCGCCCGCCACGGTCGTGACTCTCGCGATCTCAGACGTCCCGGGCGATGATCCCTCAGTCATCGGTTCAGGCCCCACCGTGCCCGATACAACAACCAGTGCAGAAGCATTGGAGATCTTGCGCCGCTACTCCATTACCCCTGCTGACTCAGCCTTGGCATGGCTGACCTCCACCGCATCGGAAACGCCCAAGCCGGGCGATCCCGCCTTCGCACGTGCCCACACCATTGTCATTGCGACCCCGCAGCAATCGCTTGAGTCCGCGGCGACAGTTGCCGTTTCAGCTGGCTTCAAGCCGCTAATTCTTGGTGACGCAATCGAAGGCGAAGCCACCGACGTTGCTCGCGTGATGGCTGGCATGGCTCAAAGCTGTGCCCAGCACCATGTGCCTGCGCAACCCCCATGCGTGCTGATTTCTGGCGGTGAAACAACCGTCACGGTGCGTGGCAAGGGACGAGGCGGTCGCAACGCCGAGTTTCTTCTGGCGCTTGCAATCGCGCTTGGCTCAAACCCTCGGATGCACGCGATTGCATGCGATACAGATGGCATTGACGGTACCGAAGACAATGCGGGCGCACGCATAGACCCTACCACTCTCGCTCGCGCCCGGGCGCTTGGCATTGATCCTCGCGCCAGGCTCGCCGACAACGATGGCTACACCGTGTTCTCCAGACTGAATGATCTTGTCATCACAGGTCCAACCCGCACGAACGTGAACGACTTTCGCGCCATTCTGATCGAGACCGCCTGAGGCTGCAGCACGATCAAGATCCTGGCCCAGCCAGAGTCGACTCAGGGGCCGCTGTCAGCCTCAGCGGGTTCCGAATTGGCCCCTGCATTTTCGTAAGGTTTCGAGGAAGGACTATAACTGCGCGTAACCCTGGGCGGTTGTCGTCAAGACGAAGTCGTCCCTGATGGAGCTGCGCAATCGCGGCGACTAAGGCGAGGCCGAGACCTGTTCCCGGCGTGTTGCGGGCAGCCTCCGCGCGATAAAATCGCTCGGTTGCCCGTGTTCGATCCTTCTGCGGAATACCAGGGCCGTTATCTGCAACATGAACCTCGATCACCTCATTATCGAGCCGAGCTGCCAGTCGCACTGTGGAATGCTCGGGTGCGAACTTGATTGCGTTATCAAGCAGATTGGCAATCGCTTGCTGCAACATATCGCGATCGCCGATGACCTTAACCTCAGTCGGCCACGAGGTGTCCAGCTTGATCCCACGTGTATCGGCCATTGGTTCGTAAAATTCCGCCAAGTCAGTGAGTACTGGGTTCAGGTCTACAGGCCCGAAAGCGGATCGCCGCGCGCCTGCTTCGATCTCGGAGATTCGCAGTAAGGCCTCAAATACACGCACCACACCGTCCAGTTCGCCGGTCGCGCGTTCTACGGCGGCACGCAGTTCATCAGCACTGGCAGCATGCGAGGCGGCGAATTCAAGCCGTGTTCGCGCGCGTGTGATCGGTGTCCTAAGGTCATGAGCAATTGCATTTGAAACCTGCCGAACACCATCCATGAGCCTAGCAATACGATCCAACATGTCGTTGATCGTCTCCGCCATGATGTCGAATTCGTCGCCACTCATATCACGGCGAACCCGCTGACTGAGATCGCCGCGAGCGATCGCCTTCGTCGTCGCGGCAATATCCGCAAGCGACCGATTAAAGACGCTGCGGATCACAACTGCACCTATGACACCGAGTCCGATCATGGCGCCGAGCGCCCAGAACATCGCATCACGAAGGATGATCTGCAGCCCCTCCTGCATCTTGATGTCCCGACCAATGAGTAATTGATCACCGTTCGGCAGCCCATATGCGCGCATCTCCGCCGTTGACCGCCGGGTGAAATGCTTGATGGGAATCTTGTAGAAAATGTTATCCTCCGTGACTCCTGCCGGCCAACTGGACATATTGCCGACGATGCGATTGCCGAGTGGATCAACCAGTAGATAAATTGCGGAGTCGTCCGGGTTTTCGTGTATTCGGTTGCCGAGCGAGAGGATCAGCTCCGGAATGCCACCGCTCTGGTAGCTATGCAGCAAACTCGCTCCGTCATTGCGGATCGCCGATTCGGTCTGACGGCTGAGAATACCAAGCGTCGAGTAACGTACCGAGCCAGCGAGCAGAATCGTCGAGACGCCAAAAACCAACCCATACAGTAGGGCAAACCTTATGCTCGCCGAACGCAAAAACGCTCGTCGGGGCTTCTGGGGCGCCTCGTTGGCTATTGCCGCAGCCACCCGCTGCAACCCGGCATCAATGCCGGATTCGATGTCGGCAGGCCGGATTGGATAGGCCGGCTCGGCCATAGCACTGGCCGTACGGTGCCTTACGGCTCCTCGACGCGCAACATGTAGCCTGCGTTTCGCACCGTATGCAGCAGCGGCGTCGGGAATGGTTTGTCGATTTTCTGGCGAAGCCGGGAGACATGTACGTCGATGACGTTCGTTTGTGGATCAAAGTGATAATCCCAAACGCCTTCAAGAAGCATGGTACGAGTAACTACTTGGCCCGCGTGCCGCATCAAAAATTCTAGAAGCCTGAACTCTCTGGGTTGGAGATCGATCTTCTGCCCCGCCCGCTTCACTCCACGCGACAGCAAATCCATTTCGAGATCGCCGACGACCAATCGTGTTGACGGCCCCTCACCTTTACCCCGCCGCGCAAGCGCCTCCACACGCGCCAGCAGTTCAGCAAAGGCGAATGGCTTGGTCAGGTAGTCGTCCCCACCCGCCTTCAGACCCTTCACCCGGTCGTCGACCTGAGTGAGTGCCGACAAGAACAGAACCGGGGTGGCATTATCTTGCGCACGCAACGTCTCCAGCAGGCGCAATCCATCAATTCCGCCCGGAAGCATCCGATCCAGGATGATCGCATCAAAATTTTCTGAAGCCGCAAGAAACAGCCCGTCGCGCCCGTTGTCCGCGTGTTCGACAGTATGCCCGGCCTCGCGCAGCCCCTTAACCACGAAACCAGCAACGTCCTTGTCATCTTCAACCAAAAGTATGCGCATCAGTAACTCCTGAGTTCATCGGGCCGTTGCCCTATGTCGACCGACAAGGCGTAGAATCGTCCAGAACGTTCGATCTCCATGAGATCGCGCTGGCCGGGCCGCGCGCGAGCAATCGATCGGAGCAATTGCTCAGCATTTCCGACAGGCCGGTGATTCACCGCCACGATTGCATCGCCAGTTTTCAACCCCACTCGCGCCGCAGGCCCCTCGGCTTCGACTCTAGTAATCACGGCGCCGAGGGCTCCACCTTTTCGATCCTCCACTCTTATACCCAGCCACCCCTGGCGAACGGAACCATACGCGATCAGCGATCCGACCACAAAGCGGGCCGTATCCGATGGGATTGCGAAGCCGATGCCGACTGACCCGCCCGAGGGCGAGACAATTGCAGTATTCACGCCTATGACCCGACCATTAAGGTCAAATGATGGCCCTCCGGAATTGCCAGGATTAATTGGCGCATCGAGTTGGAAGAAGCGATCGAAGGGATCATCGCTGATCCGCCGCCCTCGCGCTGAAATAATCCCGGCGGTGAATGACGTTCCTAGATCAAACGGATTCCCTGCGGCGAGAACCCAGTCGCCGACCTCGATATGGGCGGAATCACCCCACTGCGCATACGGCAAACTGCCCCCTGGCTCAACTTTAACGATTGCCAGGTCGGTCAACTGGTCGGTGCCTGCTACTCGTGCAGGCAGTTTGGTCCCATCGTCCAGTGTCACAATGATCCGACGCGCATTGCCGACCACATGATTGTTCGTAACAATTATGCCAGATGACGAGATGATGAAGCCGGATCCCACCGATCGGACTGGGTCCGCTGGTTCAGCTTTGTGGGTAGATCCAATATCAGAATGAGGCGACAGCCGCAGTCGAGGACGCGGGGGAGCCTCCCCCGCATAACGAATCACGGATACCCCTACGATTGTTGGACCGACCTTCCGAACCAGCGGAGCAAAACTCCAAGGCATAGGCGAAGCAATTCCCGGTACCGGCATGTCCACCAAAGCCGCCATGGGCAACGCCATCGCCAGCAATCGTCGGCGAAATACCGTCATCCCTAAATCCTGCATCTATTCACTATACGAAATGGCACTTCAGACCCACGGGCGCAAGAATATGAACCGATGCTGGCGCTTCTGCAACGTTATGCCCTCGCAAAGAATATTACGATTGTCGTTACGATTCCGCAATTCATGCCGGCTCACCCTAATGTAGAGAGGAGAAGTAGGTTCCGAATATTTTGTTTTTTATCAGTTTTTTCATCCGTCGCTCAGATGGTGGCAACCCCCCCTTCCGTTTTCGCCTGAAACTTGCCACAATCATGGCACGATGCGATTGCATGCTGCCTGCGCCGCACTCGACGATGACGCCGTGTTGCTCCTCGGCCCGTCGGGTTCCGGCAAGTCTGACCTGCTGCTGCGACTCCTCGACCGTGGTTTCGACCTAATAGGCGATGACCAAGTCGAAGTTGTGGACGGACGGGTGCGACCGTGCGGATGCATTGCCGGTCTAATTGAGTTGCGCGGCGTCGGTTTATTCCGCACCGCTCACCGGCATTCGGCCCAGCTCCGCCTGATTGTCCACATGGCCCTGCCCACGGAACGCCTACCAAACGTGGCCGCGGACCCTCACTTCGGCGCTCCGACGATCTTACTCAATCCCACAGAACCCGGCGCGGCTATTCGCGTTCACTGGGCTCTGGATGCCGCTTGCGGCCGCCGCACGCAGCATTGTGGTGCGTTTTTCGCATGACCAGAAACGTTCGTATTGTGGTCGTCAGCGGTCTGTCCGGCGCGGGCAAAAACTCGATCCTGCACGCTCTTGAAGACCTCGGTTTCGAAGCTGTCGATAACCCTCCTCTGCATCTTGTCGAAACTCTTGCTGCCACCGAACATCGGCTTGCGATCGGTTTAGACGCGAGAACCCGCGACTTCGTCGCCACCAGCGTTCTCGCAACACTCGATCGGCTGCGTAATTCCGCGGCAAACTCCGCGACTTCACGCCAAGTGAATTCCAAGGTTAACCTAATTTTCGCGACTGCTGAATCCGATGTGTTGCGACGCCGCTATTCGGAGACACGACGACGCCACCCGCTAGCGCAGGATGGTACCGTGCTGGATGGGATTGAAGCAGAGCGAGCCTTAACCCGCGATCTCCTCCAAGCCGCGGATTGGGTAATCGATACATCTGATCTACCGGTGCCCCGACTTCGTGAGATGATTGCCCAGCGTTACGGGACCGCTGAAGCACGGTTGATTCTCACTCTTGTATCTTTTGCCTACTCAACCGGTGTCCCGCGCGATGCAGATCTCGTGTTCGACGCACGGTTCCTGCGTAACCCCCATTACATGGCCGACCTGCGCCCGCTGACGGGGCTTGATCCCGCGATTCGTACCTATATCGAAAAGGATCCGGATTATTGGGTTTACCTCCAGCACTTGACTGATTTCGTATCATTTGTGCTTCCGCGCTTCACCCGCGAAGGCAAAGCCTACGTGACAATCGCTATAGGTTGCACTGGAGGCCGCCATCGTTCGGTCACACTGATTGAGGCGCTAGCCAGGTTCTTGCAGGACGCACACTGGCATGTGCGAATCGAACATCGTGCTTTGAGCGAAACAAACAAGGCCACGCCGCCGCGGCGAACTGGCGCGCCTAACCATTCGCGCGCGATTGGAGAGATACAATGATTGAAAGATCGACATGATCGGCCTCGTTCTTGTCAGCCATGGTCGCCTAGCCATTGCCTTGCGTGAGGCCATGGAACACATCGTCGGGCCGCAACGGAACGTCGCAACAGTCGCGGTCGAAGCGGACTCGGATATCGAGCAACAGCGCCGCGAAGTCGCCGACCGTGTTGCGGAGGTTGATACTGGAGATGGCGTCGTCGTTTTGACCGACATGTTCGGTGGAACACCGTGCAATCTCGCCATGTCCATGCTTGCCCGACCCAACGTCGAGGTTATCGCGGGGATGAACTTACCGATGCTCGTCAAATTGGCCAAGATCCGCGGTAGCCACGGCCTCGCTGAAGCCGTTCACTGTGCCGAAGCGGCGGGACGCAAATACATCGCCACCGGGTCGGAAGTACGACACCCGACACCGCGCCGCGCTTGCGGATGAGCGATGGAGGAGCTGCGACGCGGTTACGTCAACGGGTCATTGTTCCCAACAAGCGCGGTCTTCATGCACGTGCCGCAGCCAAGTTGGTAACCCTGGCAGAGAAATTTAGTGCGTCGGTCGAAGTGGGCCGGGACGACCAGTTCGTGTCGGCTCAGTCCATTATGGGACTGATGATGCTCGGCGCGGGCCAAGGGTCAGTCATAGAGATCGCCGCCGAAGGATGGGATGCCAAGGAAGCCCTTGCAGCGATCGTCGATCTCGTCGAGGGAGGCTTCCATGAAGATGACTAACGGGATATTAACGATGGAATGAGGAGCCTCGGATGAAAGCAGAACAATTGCGTCACCCGAAGCCGCGCCGTCAACTCCCGCTGGTTGGTATGCCGGTGACACCCGGCATTGCAATTGGGCCGGTCGCATTTGCGGCGGAGCCGAAGCTGGAGATCGCCCGTCAGAAAATCAGCGCCTGTGACGTCTCCGCACAGTTGCATCTGCTTGATGACGCTGTCACCCAAGCTCGCAAGCAACTCACAAAATTGCGGTCACGACTCGCCAATTTGCCTGAAGAGAGCGAAGCCGAAATCGGTCCGCTCCTCGATGCGCATCTGCACATGCTTGGCCCGTCCCGACTGTTGCGGATGATCCGTACGACAATCGAGGACAAACTGGTCACCGCCGCCACTGCCGTGCTTGATGTGACGGAAGCCCAAGCGACCGCTTTTTTGGCGAGGAGCGATCAAGAACCGGGACCTGGAGACTTTGCGCGCCAGGCCGAAGAAGTCCGTGAATTCGGTCGCCGCCTGCTCCGCAATCTAATCCGGCTTCCGTTTCGCAGCTTCGCAGGCCTGCCTCACGGTAGCGTCTTGCTTGCCGACGCGTTACGCCCCGCCGATGCCGCATTGATCGAGCCAACTCACTTCGCCGGAATCGTCGCAGAAGAGGGTGGCGACGGCGGCCACACCGCGGTGATGCTTCGTGCTCTCGGCATTCCTGCTGTACTTGGTGTCAACGGACTGGTTGCCACAGCGCGGGAAGGTTCAACTGTTATCGTTGACGGCGAAACCGGCGTCATCACGCTGAATCCAGGCCGACGCAGCCTTGCGGCAGCCGCCCGTCAGCGTGCCGATTTCACTCGCGCCCAGCGCACTCTCGGGCGTTTACGACGACTCCCGTCCGAGACCACCGATCATGTGTTAATCGAGTTGCAAGCAAACCTGGAGTTGCCGTTTGAGCTACCAATGGTTGCACGTTCTGGGGCAGTCGGTATCGGCTTGATGCGCACGGAATTCGTGTTCATGAACCGGGAAACATTACCAGACGAAGACGCACAATTCCGAATCTA
>JAJZCS010000284.1 GCA_021829055.1 Pseudomonadota bacterium | reverse complement strand
AGCCAACTCAATCAGGTCACGCCGCAATGCATCGTCAGGAAAACCTTGTCACTTCATGGCAGTACCAGAATCCCTCTCAAGCCGTTCAGCAAGGCCCATCCAGATTCTCAAGGAAGTCGGGGTATATTATATTTTTACGAAGAACATACTTCGCCATGACAGCGTGCGAGTCACGCTCATAGACTAGGCACAACAATGCGACCACCACGCATCGGAGTTCTAACGCCCGTCGTGGTTGGCAACGAAAGTGGAAGAGACCTGGCCGTTCGCACCGCAAGAAAAGCAAAGCATTGTGCCTCCAGAGCATCCCCGTTCCACCCAACGGCCTCGACCGGTTCAACCGGCGCGGAGATTTTACGCTGGAGGGCACCCATTATCGCGGCATTGTGCCGCCCCCCCCCCGTAACAAGCACGCGCCTTGGTGGCGCTGGAACAGGAACAGTGGCGATCGCAGCTGCAGTAAACTCGACCAGGGTAGCAGCGCCATCTGCAACTGACAGGCCTTCCATGGCCCGCTTCACAAGCGATGAGAACTGTAGGCGATCCAGAGATTTCGGGGCCGGCCGTGCAAAATATGGATCAGCAAGGAGTATCGCGAGGCGGTCCTCCCGTACAATCCCGCTCGACGCGATTTCACCATCATGGTCGAAGGCGTGATTGGTATGCGCAAAAATCCAGTCATCAAGAGGACCGTTTCCAGGCCCAGCGTCACAGGCCAAGATCGTGCCATCTGCACCTAACCATGTGACGTTTGAGACGCCTCCTAAATTGACGATTAAAAGTGGCTTTCCGAGGTGTGCCGCAAGCGCAGCATGAAACAGGGGGGCAAGCGGCGCTCCCTCACCGCCCGCCTCAACATCATTGCGGCGAAAATCGTAGGCGACAGGTAAGCGTGTCTTGTGTGCCAGTAAATCGGCATCGCCGATTTGCCATGTGCGACGACGAGCCGGATCGTGCAGAATAGTTTGACCATGAAAGCCGATGATTTCCGCACTTCTAGCCAGCAAAGCGACCGCTTCGGCATGCCGCACGGCGACAAGGCGCGATAGGCAGGCAACGTCAGGATCGTCTGGCGCCAGATCGGGGGCACAGTCAAGCAACCGTCGCAACGCTAGCCGGAGCGAGTCCTCATAAAAAAGGGTTGCAGCCGGGCCAACAGAAAAGATCTTTTCACCATCAGTCTCAATGAATGCAGCATCAACACCATCGAGCGACGTGCCACTCATGAGGCCGATGGCACCGCACGGGCCAAAATCTGATGAGGGGATCAGAACGGTATCTCGTCATCGAGATCGGGTCCGGCCTTCGTTACGTCCCAGCCACTTGCGTTCCGAGCGGCAGCCTGGCTACTGGCGCCCGGCATTGATGGCGCCCCGCCTCCACCGGTGATACCAGCACTATTAATGCCTGGACGCTCGAGCAGAACGAGTTCAGAACCAATGCGACCCAAAACCACCTCAGTTGTATATTTTTCCTGCCCCGACGAATCCGTCCATTTTCGGGTCTGTAATTTACCCTCGACATACAGCTTTGAGCCTTTTTTAAGAAACTTTTCTGCGACGTCCGCCAAACGATCATTCATGATCACAACACGGTGCCACTCGGTGCGTTCCTGACGCTCACCGCTTGCTTTGTCATTCCATGCCTCAGAGGTGGCCAACGCCAAGTTGACGATTTTCATTCCCGATTGGGTGGTCCGCACTTCCGGATCCTTACCGAGGTTTCCAACCAAAATTACCTTATTGACGCTGCCTGCCATGCTGTCCTCCAATTCGACGGATTTCTCAATCAAAGCTTCTGTAGCGGATCGCGCAACCCCTTTCCAGCCGCGCATTTCGGACCCATATTCTTCCAGAACATTTACGGAACACTGTCATGGCAGGGGCTGGCTTCATTGACGTCCGCGGGGCACGGGAACACAATCTAAAAAATATCGATGTCCGGGTCCCGCGCGACCAATTGGTCGTAATCACGGGCCTTTCTGGCTCCGGCAAGTCCTCACTGGCTTTCGATACGATTTATGCTGAGGGGCAACGTCGCTACGTCGAGAGCCTTTCTGCGTATGCGCGTCAATTCCTTGAATTGATGGGAAAGCCTGATGTCGACCAAATTGACGGATTGTCCCCGGCAATTTCGATCGAACAAAAGACTACTTCTCATAACCCCCGCTCGACCGTGGGCACAGTAACCGAGATTTATGACTACATGAGGTTACTCTGGGCTCGCGTGGGCATACCTTATTCGCCCGCCACAGGGTTGCCTATCGAAGCGCAAACAGTAAGTCAAATGGTCGATCGCGTCTTAGCAATGGCGGAAGGCACTAGACTTTTAATTCTGACCCCAATCGTACGTGACCGAAAGGGGGAATATCGCAAAGAGTTGGCTGCGCTCCAGCGGCAAGGTTTCACCCGCGTGAAGATCGATGGAGTGTTATTCGAGATCAGCGAGACACCGAATCTCAACAAGAAAATAAAGCACGAGATCGAGGTTGTGATCGACAGAGTGATCGTACGGCCTGGAATAGAACAAAGGCTCGCAGATTCTATTGAATCGGCGCTGGATCTGTCGGATGGTCTCGCATACGCTGAGAATGCTGATACGACCGAAAGGACGGTATTTTCAGCCCGGTTTGCTTGTCCGGTTTCAGGCTTTACCATCGAGGAGATTGAACCGCGGCTCTTTAGCTTCAACTCGCCGCATGGCGCATGCCCTAAGTGCGCGGGATTGGGAACCGAGACGATGTTCGACCCCGCCTTAATCGTTCCCGACGACGCCCTCTCTTTAGCGGATGGTGCAATCGCGCCTTGGGCAAAAGACCAATTGCATTACTATGAACAGGCATTGGCCGCACTCGCGAAACACCTAGAGATCAGTATGGATACGCCATGGGGACAACTACCTTCGGTTGCCAAGACAGCAATTCTTTATGGAACCGGGTCGGGAAACATCACGTTTCGCTACAAGGATGGAGTGCGTGCCTACGCGGTTTCCAAACCCTTTGATGGAGTCATCGCGAATCTTGCAAAAAAACTAAGTGAAACTGACAGTGTATGGGTGAGAGAGGATCTTTCGCGATATCAAGCTCAGCAGCCTTGCAAAAGC
>JAJZCS010000283.1 GCA_021829055.1 Pseudomonadota bacterium | reverse complement strand
CACATGACGGGGAAAAAAGTTGAGATGGCTGGCGTTAGTGAATTCTACGTCCGGTATCGCCACAAGTGGTTCGTGGAAAGACGTGAATGCCAGACCAGAGTATTAAGAACCGGACGGGGGAATGAATTCGGAGTCCGCTGGGAAGCAGCATACAACAGGTCTAATTTTGAAAGCCTGGCGTTTGACTGGCTGCGCTTGTTACTTTTTGATTATGGCTCCAGGCCGAATAGCAGATTTGGTAAGGAGAGTAGGCTCGGCCAGTTCTGGTGTGCCGAAAGAAAGCATGGTCCTGGCTTGTTCGGGCAGCAGCGGCCCTACAAATTGCCCGAGAGAACCTCCGTTAGCTCGAATGGCGGTGTGTCGTACGGTGTCGCGTATCTGGCGTTCAGAAGGGACGCGAGAGACAGCATGAACGGCCGGCTTCTGCACCAGATTCCGCAAAGCCTATTTCATCCATCACTAGTTCTAAATCGCGCGATCATTGCTTCTCCTGCTCCCGCTTGTAAGGATCCGCCTGCTCAGATCTTTTAAGGAAGGCGTGTTTTCTCAGTGTCGAGATCATCGCGCCTGCCGGTGCTTTAGGGCAAGGAACCGCGTTACCTCAGCCGATTACGTGACCTTTGGGACGATTTTGTGGAGGAACTCGGGTCCGGCAGCAGCAGTTGCGTCATGATCTTATGTAGTGGCTGGTATGCGTACCTCGTTTATGCCGGTGGAGGACCTTTGGAAGATATGTTTCTGGAACTATTAAGTCGGAGGATTCGCAGAACAGATAAGGACACAGCAGGCCTAGAAGTTGCACGGTTTTCGCGACGCTGCGGAAACGAGACAGGCTTGGTGCCGGATTCCACTCTAGGAACCATGAACGTTTGACTTGGTAGTGACCTTGGTCCCTTCTGCCAAAGGCTGCATCCGATTGGCCCCGACCGTTGCAGGTTTCGTCTGTCTGTGGTTGACGGCAGCTCTGAGATAGGCGCTTGCCGGACAAGATTGTCCCGTTCGGTGAAGTGATGAGAACTGCATGGAGGTAAATTGAGATGAACGCGCCGACTTTGACTGACGGATTCCACCTCGTAACAGACGCTCTGAGGCTGAACGGAATCGACACGATTTATGGGGTTGCAGGTATCCCGATTACGGACTTGGCTCGACTGGCTCAGTCTCAGGGGTTTCGGTACATCGGCTTCCGTCATGAACAATCCGCCGGTAATGCGGCGGCGATTGCGGGGTACCTTACCCAGAAACCCGGCGTCTGCCTTACAGTGTCCGCGCCCGGATTCCTAAATGGATTGGTGGCGCTGGCGAATGCTACAACAAACTGTTTCCCAATGATTCTAATAAGCGGCTCGAGCGACCGCGCAATCGTCGATCTCCAGCAAGGTGACTACGAGGAACTCGACCAAATGAATGCCGCGCTGCCGTACGCCAAGGCAGCGTATCGCATAAACAGGCCTCAAGACATCGGCATTGGTGTTGCGCGAGCAATCCACGCGGCTGTGTCTGGCCGACCAGGTGGCGTTTATCTTGATCTTACGGCGGAAGTGCTTGGAGCGACGCTTGATGCGGCAGTGGGTAAGGAATCCCTGATTAAGGTAGTTGATCCTGCGCCAAGTCAGATACCGGCCCCGGAATCGATTAAAAGAGCACTGGATCTTCTGGCGTCGGCACAGCGTCCCCTCATTCTTCTTGGAAAAGGGGCCGCGTACGCTCAGGCCGACAAAGAGATTCGTTCGTTTGTCGAGACCACAGGTATTCCTTTCTTGCCGATGTCGATGGCAAAAGGACTCCTGCCCGACAATCATCACCAGTCGGCGGCAGCCGCGCGGTCATTTGCTATCGGTCAGGCTGACGTTGTGATGCTGGTTGGGGCTCGTTTGAATTGGCTTCTCTCGCACGGAAAGGGGCCGCTGTGGTCGCAAACCACGCGCTTTGTACAGGTCGATATTTCACCCACCGAGATCGACAGCAATCGCGCGATTGCTGCGCCGGTTGTAGGTGACATCAAGTCGGCGATGTCGGCCTTCCTGGCAATGCTTAAGCCTGGACAAATTCGGCCGAATTCTGCCTGGATTGATGCGATTGGCGAGCGCAAAAAGGTTAATATTGAGCGCATGGCCGCACGTCTCAACGCCGATCCAAGTCCAATGAATTTCTCAAGCGCATTGCGTGCGGTCCGGAATGCCCTTACGGACAAGCCTGATGTTTACATCGTTAATGAGGGCGCCAATACGTTGGATTTTGGCCGGAACATCATCGATATGTATGAGCCCCGCAAGCGTCTCGATAGTGGGACCTGGGGCGTCATGGGAATTGGTATGGGCTACGCGATCGGCGCGGCTGTCGAGAGCGGCAAGCCTGTTGTTGCTATCGAAGGCGACAGCGCTTTTGGATTCAGCGGAATGGAGATCGAAACGATCTGCCGCTACAAGCTACCGATTACTACGGTTATCTTCAACAATAACGGCATTTACCGTGGTGATGAGAGTGGTAATGAACCTTCTCCTACGGGATTCATTAACGGCGCGCGTTACGATAAGATGATCGATGCTTTTGGTGGCAAAGGATATCATGTAACTGATACCGTAAGTCTTCAGAAAGCGGTGAAGGAAAGCGTCGAACAAGGAATTTCTTCGCTCATCAATTGTGTCATCGATCCCACCGCGGGCACGGAAAGTGGGCACATTCAGAGCTTAAACCCAAAAAGCGGACTTACGAACGCCAGCTGACTTGTTCGGTAACTTTAAACCAATTTTATGCTGTAACGCATGACGGATCAACGAAATCCCACAGTGTTCGCCGCGAGCGGATAGGAAAGGGGGCTCGTTGATCCGGCTACGCAATTGCCTGTGGAGGTATTGCACCTCAGACATTGTAACGACGGCATCAGATTCTGACATCCTTAGCATAAATGACGCTGTGCCTAGGGCGGGCGATACAGTTGATAACACCAGAACCGTGGAGTTGGCGTGTAGTTAGATTTGTTTTTGGATTTGCACGTTTAGTCGCCGGCGAAAAATGCGTAACCAACTGAATTATCTTTGGAATTTGATGTTTTTGGCCTATTTTCTTTGCTGGAAACACTGAGCTTTCCTACGGTTTTCCGGCAATT
>JAJZCS010000282.1 GCA_021829055.1 Pseudomonadota bacterium | reverse complement strand
TACGCCATCTGTAAGACAGCATCAGGGAAGAGATGCCATTGGCGCCATATTTGTAGTATTTCACAAAGTCGCTGCGGACGTGGGGCAGGAGGCTACTGCTGGGTCTGCTGCCAGAGATGTTGTTCCAAATGCTTGCGTCGGCGCTCGCGCTAATTGCCAACTTTGGCGTCAAACGGAATTCTCCGCCGAGTGTCGCAAATAGCCCTCCACGGAGAGGATTTTGCGGATCAAAGAAGCTTTCCTTGAGTGAGGGGGATAGAGACCAGGTGAAGCGCGGATAGGGCTGGCTATTGGCCTCCTCCAGGAACGGCGGGTGCATGGGCGGGTGCCGTAGGCTGACCGCTTCTTTGATTTCTGCTGTCCCGCCGTGCTGTTCAATGGCGCGTTCCATGGGAGAACGGAGGACATTATATTCCTGGGCCGGAAGTCCATCGACCATGGAAATCATATGAAATTCTTCGACGTCGGGAGGCGCATCCTTCATCAGAACGCGGATCATGCGTCCGGCAGCGTCCGCCGCAGATTCATAAGCACCATTTTCGTAATAAACGGTGGCCACGCCGTTCCGGATCCCGACCGTATCGACAAACAGAAGCTGCTCGCTTGCGTCCGCGCGAATGGCTTTGCTGGCTGACTTTGCAGCTTTGGTGGGGAGTTCAGGCGTTTTACCAGCACCATTCGTCACGGAAACCGGTGCAATCCTGATCCCAGAGTTCGTGGTCTCGTGGAAAATGGCGTTCGTCGGTACCGCGCATCTGAGCACATTCCCATTGGTCGAGCGGATCACGATGTGGTCAATTTGGCTCAGACTACCGGCAGCAGCTCTGGCATACGCAATACATCTTGCGGCAACAATCGAACCGATCATGGAGACAACCATGGTCGTTCCATGTATGGCCACGTCACGGACGCGACTGCGGTCTTGATAGACGGCGTCGCTGAGGCTGGCTAGATTTGCTGCAGTTTCTGGTGAGTTTTGAACGTATGCCTGATCAGCTGCTTTCAGCGGACGCATCAGGTCCTTGATGGCCTGTAGCTGTTCGGCCGGTGAGCGAATGGACCGTGGGATCGGCCGAGGGGCCAGTGTGGCCGTGTAATTCGGCTCTTTGGGATTGCCGGAAAAGGTGAGTGTCAGGCCAAGACTTTGGCCGTAAAGCCACTCCGCACCGATCTGAACCGAGTCGGAGAGCTGATATTGGGCACCAAAATTCACCTGGTATTTGGGAACGAAGGTTCCGTAGGATGACTCAAGCTTGTAGCGATCGCTGCTATACTCCGCGGTTAGGGACAGGTTGGGTATCGGCGTGCGCCACACGACGCCGCCAAACACCCCTACATTGGGTCCATGGAAAAACGTGTTGGGATTAAATGAGCCGGCCGCACCGATACGGGAGCGTGTTTTAAACGATTGCGCCAGGTAGCCGAAGGGATTGGGGATTGCTTCCGCTGATGCGAGCCCTCCCCAGCCCAAGCCCAGCGTCACATCAAAGTTGTCAAAGACGCGCTTGGTCGCCGCAAGATATTCTGCCGAGTAAATGCCGGTGCCCACAAGGTCGCGAGCGCCGAGGACGACCGCAGGACGATATTCGCCTTCCTTAAATAGCCTGAGGCCCAGACCGAAGCTGCGGTCGTAATATTGGCTGTTCGAAGGGTCCAAGGGAAAGGCATGAAGGATCGTATACCGGAAGTTGAACTCCAGCCACGGGAGGGCCTGGAAGCCAAAATTGTAGCGCTGCAGATTTCTCGAAAAACTTGTCGAGAGGCTGAGTTCGCCATCCGGCGCCATGCGGGCGCTCGGCATTTCCACCATGCCTATGCTGCCGAAGGTCGTGCGTGGAAGTGGAAAGGGATCCTGCGCCTGCGCGAGTGCGCTGTGTCCGAGCAGCGCAAAGGCAAGGCCGAGGGTGGTTGCCGCCCCGGTTCGTTTACGCCCGGACCCATTCATGGTTCTGTGACGACACCCAAAAGCCTGCCCGCCCGCTGAGCCATGCGCGTCGCGCCGCATGCGCGCACTCGTCACCCTCCTTGCCGGTCTGCTAAACCGTTGGCAAGTAAATTCTTTTGTTCACGCCCGGAGTTTGGTGTGATACTTCCCGGGAGGTTATCTGCGGTCCTATGGGGAGCGTTATATGGGGTTTGGGCGCAAGCTGGCCAATTCGACCTGGCGGTGGCTAAGGGCGTACTGGGTGATTATTGCAGCTCTTGGATTAGTCCCGGGAGTGACCCTCGCGCAGACGTCATTGTCCGGTATTCCGCTGTCCTCGGAACAGCTGCAGCAGTTCATGCAGTCCCGTAGTGCGAATGGTGTCGGGGGGGCACAGGCTTCGCAGCTGCCAACGGAGACAGTGCTAAGGCCGGCGCAGTCATTCAGGCCCAAGCTTCCTCCTTCCCGTCTTGAAAAAATCCTGTCGCGCCGAGCCGGTGTCAAGCTAAGGCAGTTTGGCTACGACCAGCTGGGAGTAGGCCAGACTGTTACAGTCCCACAGGTCGGGGCCATCGCCAATAATTATGTGCTGGGTCCCGGAGATGAAATTGTTGTCGATCTGCGTGGCCAGGTAAATGCCCAGTATTCGGTTTCGGTGACCCGCAGTGGCCAAGTCGTGCTCCCCAAGCTTGCGCCCATCTTAGCGGCGGGGAGAACTTTAGGCGCCTTCAAGGAAGATCTGGACGCGGCAGTAAAGCGGGCCTTCGTCGCGACGCAGGCCTATGTTACGCTTGGGCAGCTCCGCCAAATTTCGGTGCTCGTGGTTGGTGATGTGGCCAATCCAGGTACCCGTATCGTGACAGGGCTTTCCACACCTGTCGATGCCATCCTGCTCTCGGGGGGGGTTAAGAAAACTGGGTCATTACGAAATGTTGAGCTCATTCGTGATGGACATGTCACCCATATCGATCTTTATGATCTTCTAACCCCACATGGTGCGCCCAAATCGATAGCGCTCGCCGATGGCGATCGCATCTTGGTGCCGCCGCTTGGCCCCACTGTTGCGGTGACCGGATGGGTGCGTCGGCCGGGTATTTACGAGCTTGCTCCTGGGCAAAGGGCCATATCCGTCCGGGGCCTCATGTCTCTCGCCGGAGGCCTTGAGGTTCGTGGCGCCTACCATCTC
>JAJZCS010000281.1 GCA_021829055.1 Pseudomonadota bacterium | reverse complement strand
TACGTTGACGCATATCCTGAGTTAACGAGGTAATTGGCGCACTCGTCGGGGGAGAACTCGTTGAGTAGCGTGCCGATGCGCCTCCAGGTTGCCTCGACAGTGCGTTCCGCGGCTTTTCGGAGCAGGTTTCTAAGCTTGGCGAAGAACCTGTTCGATGGGGTTCAGATCGGGGCTGTAAGGCGGCAGGAAGAGCAGATGGGCTCCTTTCTTGCGGCCCCCGGATGGCAGCGCGCACCGGCTGGCTCTTGTGGCTGCCGAGGTTGTCCAGCACCACGATGTCACCCGCGGCCACGTGTTCTGTTCCTTCCTGACCCTGACCCTCGCCAGGGAGCTGAACCGCCTTTGCGCCGCCAACGGCTTCCATCCCGAGTGGCAGCCGTTACTGAACGATCTTGACCGGCGCCAGCAGACAACTATTGAGAAGGGCGGCAAGGTTCATCACCACCCGGACCTACGTCACAGGGCAGGTTGGCAACATCTTCAAGCCCGCCGGCATCGCCCTACCGAACAACGTCAGCGAGCAGTCCGCAGACTGAAGCCGCCGCGTAACACCCCAAAATGTAGTGGTAACATCCGCCAGAGCGCATATAACCTATTGATAATACCATTCTTTATAAAACCCACTGTCCAAGTGGGGCCATGGTGATGACGGACGGCCTTCCCCCGCCTATAAACACATCGGCAAGAATGGTGCCAGCGCGTTTGGAGATTTTGTGTGCGATAAAGACGATTGTCAGACACAAACACGTCCTCCTCACGCGTACCTTAACCTGCGGTGCGTGACGTATCAGGGCGCCTTTAATAAAGAAACCTTCGAAGGTGCACGACACGAAACCGGTGCCTGTCGTCGATCGATCTCCACTCGGGAGAACGGCTCGTGTCGATCAAGGAAAGCAGACAGACGCCAAGCTCTACTAAGTTCCTCGATTTGGAACCCGGGGCACGATCCTCGAATTTACGCTGCAATCTCGCCCCCCTGTTCTTTACTGTCTTGAGCTTTCATCTTTGTGACATTGTTCGCGCCACCTTGACGACGGCTGATGAGCATGAAAGCGGGAACAGCTTCGCCGAAGCCGCGGACAGGCGCTATTGCGTCCTGAGAAGCTAGCACGTTATGCCCATGCTCCCCTCTTGAGAGCGTACCTACTTTCTGACCCGTCGGCTTTCGCCTCTGCTGCCTTTCTTTTGGTTCGGAGGATTGTTGTGACCCGGTGTTATCCAAGGTCGGGGCAGGCGCCGAAAGCCCCATATGTTCTTGGCGATCCAGCTGCTTCGATGCCACCTTCGCAGTAGACCCCTCCCGATGGCCGAATGATGATTTGGCTGCAGGCCCACCGCGACGCCGACGTTTCGGACCCGGCTCTTGCCATTCAACGGGATCCAGCCCGCCGATTGAAATCCGCGGAATTGGGTGGCCGATAAGCTTCTCAATAGCCTCAACAGTTGCCCGCTCGTCCGGTGCAGCCAATGTCAGGGCTCTGCCTTCGCGCCCAGCGCGGCCGGTCCGCCCGATCCGATGCACGTAATCTTCGGCATGATGCGGTACGTCGAAATTAAACACATGGCTCAATCCGCCGATATCGAGGCCGCGAGCAGCGACATCAGAACAAACCAGCAATTGCAATTCACCAGCCTTGAATTTCTCCAGGGTCGTGAAACGCAGCGATTGCGCCATGTCGCCGTGCAGCGCGCCCGCCGAGAACTTGTGGCGCAATAGAGACCTTGACAAAATATCAACATCGCGTTTGCGGTTACAGAAGATCAGTGCGTTTTGTACTTCCTCCGCACCTATCAGGCGCCGCAGGACTTCACGTTTGTTAGCCGTTTCAACCAAAGCGAGCCCTTCGGTGATCGTGGTTGCCACCGTCGCGGGCTTGGAAACGGTGATGGTTTTCGGGTTCGAAAGAAACGCATCAGCCAACCGTCGAATTTCGGGCGCCATGGTCGCCGAAAAGAACAATGTCTGTCGCAGTGGCGGCAATAGCGAGACTATTCGTTCTATATCCGGAATAAATCCCATATCGAGCATGCGGTCCGCTTCATCGATTACAAGAACCCGAACATCGGTGAGCAGCAATCCACCGCGCTCGAACAGATCAATCAACCGACCCGGCGTCGCAATCAGCACATCGACGCCACGAGCCAGTGCTTCCTTCTGATCAGCCATGCTTTCGCCACCAATCAGGAGAGCGTGGCTAAGCCTGAGATACTTGCCATAAAGGCAAAAATTCTCGGCAACCTGCAATGCGAGTTCACGTGTCGGTTCCAGGATCAAGGAGCGCGGCATTCGGGCACGCGCACGCGAACCCGAAAGAATATCGAGCAACGGCAAAGTAAAACTTGCAGTCTTGCCGGTACCTGTCTGGGCACATCCGAGCACGTCCCTCCCCATCAGTACCGTCGGAATCGCCTGAGTCTGGATCGGCGTAGGTGTCGTGTAGCCTTTTTCAGCTAGGGCACGCAGAACCTCGGCCGACAAACCGAGCTCCGAGAAACCAACATGCTCTTGCGCGGTTTCACCGCCCGGGAGGGTATCGGTTGTATTATACTGGGTGATGGACAATTCGAACGACCAATTCGTGTAAGAGGAGCGCGATGTCGCGCATCGCCACCGCACAACAGTGCAGTTTCCGCTGATATCGAGAAGCAGACAGGCAAAGTCAAGGATATCTGCGGTCCACTGCCTGTAAAGTACATATCGCCGTATTAAATTCTCTATGTCATGCGCTCAGATACTGATGCTTTTGAGTGACGAATAATGCAACGGCAGCCCCCTGCTCGGGGTGACTTGAGTTTCAACAGCAATGACCCGATGTATGGTGAAGAGGACGCATAAGGTCCTGATTAGGAGCCACAATGTTCATCGAGACTGAACCAACACCAAATCCAGCCACATTGAAATTTCTTCCCGGCCGTGAAGTGCTTGCGGTCGGCACTGCGGATTTTGCCGACTCCGAGCACGCGTCAGCCAGCCCGCTCGCCTGCGAGTTGTTCGCGCTTGAAGGCGTGACCCGCGTATTCCTCGGAGGAGACTTTATCTCCGTCACAAAAGCAAACGACGTAGAGTGGTCCGCGTTACGACCGCAGATTCTGGGCGCAATTATTGGATTA
>JAJZCS010000280.1 GCA_021829055.1 Pseudomonadota bacterium | reverse complement strand
CGACGTGCCGCCCAACATCACCCTGCTGCCACGGCCAGCCAAGTGCCCCGAGCTCAACGTCAGGGAGAACGTCTGGCAGTTCATGCGCGACAACTGGCTGTCCAACCGAATCTTCACCGCCTGCGACAACATCGTCGCCCACTGCTGCGAGGCGTGGAACACCCTCATCGCCCAGCCTTGGCGCATCATGTCAATCGGACTGCGCAATTGGGCGCGTCGGTACTGAACTGTGGGATTTGGTATAACACCCGGCTTGGCTGAATCAGGCCGAAAAAGAACAGATTCTAATCCGGAGCCCGCCGGCTCAACCGAAACGACAATTAATCAAGCCAAGACGGAGCGGGAAGTTTCTTGCCCCGCAGGAAGGCGGGATTAAATAATTTTGACTGATAACGTAAACCGGAATCGCATAGAATCGTGACAATCGTGTGATCGGGACCGAGTGTTTGCGCAACCCGGATTGCCGCCGCAACGTTCACACCCGAGGAGCCCCCCACGCAGAGTCCTTCATACTGCATAAGGTCAAAAACCTGTTCAAGCGCCTCAGCGTCACAAATTCTCTCTGCATCGTCTATCTCAACGCCTTCCAAGTTGGCTGGAACGCGCGACTGCCCAATTCCTTCCGTAATTGAGGAGCCAGACACTTCAAGGCTGCCGGATTTCACCCAGCTATAAAGCCCACTACCTTCGGGATCAGCGAGTACGATCTTCACTGCCGGTTTTTTTTCTTTCAGCGCCATCGAAACACCAGCGAGAGTGCCACCCGTACCACATGCACATGTGAACGCATCAATGCTACCATGAGTCTGCGCCCAAATTTCGGCACCCGTCGTGTAGCGATGGCCTTCACGATTGGCCACATTGTCAAACTGGTTTGCCCAAACCGCATTCAGTTCGTTCGCAAGGCGACGCGAAACATGGACGTAATTGCCAGGATCGCGGTATGGCTTCGCGGGCACAAGGCGCAACTCCGCCCCTATCACACGGAGGATTTCCATCTTTTCCCGGCTTTGCGTCTCGGGCATGACGATGATCGATCGATAGCCGCGTGCATTCGCGACCAACGTAAGGCCGATACCAGTATTACCAGCAGTGCCCTCGACAATGGTGCCACCCGGTAAGAGTGTACCACACTCTTCTGCATCGGCAACGATCGCAAGAGCTGCACGATCCTTTACCGACCCACCCGGATTCATAAATTCTGCCTTGGCAAGAATGGTGCAACCGGTGGCTGCCGAGGCACGCCGAAGGCGAATAAGTGGCGTATTGCCGATGGCGCCAATCAGGCCATCAACGATTATGCCTTCACGCGACTGGCTCACAGCATTTCCTTTGCCTTCCCTTTACTAAGTGCCTTGTCAAACGCGGTATTCCACCACAAAATCAAGATAAGTTCCACAGCCCGCCAAAACCCCGAAAGGAGGAGGCCTGATGATCGAGGATGTGCCACCCCGGGACGTATGGGAAGTCTTGATGAGCAATCCGGATGCGCACCTCTGTGATGTGCGCACGACCGCAGAATGGCAATTCGTTGGCACGCCGGATTTATCGCAGACCGGCAAGAAAACCATTCTGATTGAATGGCAACTCTATCCATCCATGCGGCCGAACGACAAATTCATCGACCAGTTAAGTCGATCTGGGGCCTCGCATGATCACCGGCTATACTTTATTTGCCGTGCCGGAGCCCGGAGCATGGCAGCCGCGCTGGTTGCAAAGGAAGCAGGCTTCAAGCACGTCTTCAACGTTAAGGATGGATTTGAAGGGCCGCACGACCAGCGAGCCCGTCGCGGTCACGTTGCTGGTTGGAAACACGATGGCCTTCCTTGGTCGCAGCGTTAAACTTTAGCACTACCCCAATATTGGATTTCGGATTTTAGTGGTGTGATATTTTATATGCGTCTGAAATGAATGGCTATGATCCAAATTTGACACAGGCACGCCACAACAATACTGCATCGGCAGATAAATAGGACATCGCCGGAAAGCGGTCTGTTAATATCACAGCCGTTCTCGTTTAAAAACGTATGGCTCACCCTCTTCGCAAGCGGTTTGCTAACAATCTTGTTAGTCTGCGTCAACGTATCCGGCAACGATGCAAGCTCCCGGCCAAGATGGAGATCCGCGCGCTCTGGTCCTCATCAACTTCCCGGCGACAATTCGCCAATCTTCTGCGATTAATTTCCACTGAGAAGTGGCCCGGGGAATGGAGTGACCCCATTGGCCTAACCCGGATTTCTCACGCGGGTATTTGACGGCTCGTTCTACGCGGCGATACCGGGGGATGAAGGTGTACGATTGGGTTGTGCGAACGACATTGGCGTGATTTTAGCGAGCGCGGCCTGCGCCGGGTTTGGCGGCGTGATTTCGGGGATGGCGGCTTGCGGTGTCTGTGTCATGTCAGGCGCCGGCCTGCCTGAGCAAGGCGTGGGCGAGGCCGAATTCGTATTGCCCGGGATAGGCTGAGGCCATGGCGATGCGGATACGCCGGAGACTGCGGGTGACCTGGGCGCCGATCTTGAGCAGCTTGAGGCGAATGGTGCCGCAGGTGGCTTAAGCGAACAGGGTATGGGCGAGACCGATCCGGCGGAGCGCGCAGAGCAGGACATAGGCCAAGGAGGCGAACCAGCGGCGGAGCTGGTTGGCGCGCATGGTGGCGGCCGAGGTGCGGTCGGGGAACAGGTCGAGCTGGCATTCCTTGATCCGGTTTCTCCATCTTGCCGCGGGCGCAGCAGATCGCCTCGCAGAGATATGGGCCCGCAACTTCGCACGGCTTGAGCGAGGTAACGATGAAGCGGGGATTGGCCTCGCCCTGGGTCCATTCGGCCTTGCCGATCACCCGCCGGTCACAGTCCCAACGGTCGAGTGTGCGCCATGTGAAGTCACGGAACTGGCGGGCCGGCTTTCCGGTGGCGGTGCTCTCCGCCTCGGCGGCCGCGAGTTCGGCCCCGATCCCGGTGACCAGGCGCGGGTTGCGGGCGAGGCCGAAGACGTAATCAATCCGGTTGGCTTCGCACCAGTTCATCAAAGGGTCGCGGCAGAAGCCGGAATCGGCACGCAGCAGGATCCGCACCCGCGGCCGGCGGATCTGGCGGACGATCCGCGCAATCTCCTCGACCGCAC
>JAJZCS010000279.1 GCA_021829055.1 Pseudomonadota bacterium | reverse complement strand
TCCATCTCACCGCCAGCACAATCTGGCTCAATTGACCACATGCCCTAGTCTTTGGATCTAAACGACTCGTTTTTAGACGAGGCCTCCAATCACGGCTCATGTAAAGATTTACATGATGTTATAACTCATTTACATTATAGAGACGCAACTAAAACATGGTTTTATACCATACTGTTAGATAAATAAACGCGTCGACATCGATTGAACCAACGGCGCCACGAAACGGGAAAAACTCCTGCATCAGCCAAAAGACTGGCACCTCCGCCGAGCGCAACAAGACAGAGCCCACCATTGTTTCATAGAACCCCGTCTGGCCCGAGCCCTGAACCGACTGTTGCCCAAGATTGACGCAACCGACCATGCACGAGGTCGAATCACGAATGGATATCCAACCGCTTCATTTCGTGCTAGCCGGACGCTATGACAGTCCGCGTCCGCTTCGCTCCCTCCCCCACTGGCATGATGCATATAGGCAGTGCCCGTACTGCGCTGTTCAATTTTTTGTTCGCGCGCCACCACGGTGGGCATTTCCTGTTGCGCATAGAGGACACGGACCGTGAACGCAGCACTGCTGAGGCCACGCGCGTTATTCTTGATGCCCTTGATTGGCTCGATCTTACGCCCGACGAACCTCCGGTATTCCAATCTACTCGATACGCCCGCTACCGTGAGGTTGCCGAAGCCATGCTGGCCGCAGGCGCCGCATATCGGTGCTTTTGCACCCGCGAAGAACTTGCGGAAATGCGCTCACGAGCCGAGGCCGAAAAAAAGCCCTTCAGATATGATGGTCGTTGGCGCGATCGCAGTCCAGCTGACGCTCCTACAGGAGTCGCTCCTGTTATCCGCCTGAAAGCTCCACGCACCGGCGAGACCGTCATATCTGACCTTGTTCAGGGTCCCGTCAAGATAGAGAACTCCGAGCTGGACGACATGATAATCGTCCGGTCCGACGGCACACCCACGTATCTTCACGCCGTGGTTGTTGACGATCACGATATGTCCATAACCCACGTCATTCGTGGCGATGACCATCTTACCAATACTTTTCGCCAAGCCCAAATATACGAAGCAATGAGCTGGCCGCTTCCTAAGTTCGCTCATATCCCACTAATTCATGGAGCCGACGGTGCAAAACTCTCTAAGCGCCACGGCTCGGTTTCCGTCTTGCAATTTCAAGAAGACGGCTACCTCCCCGAAGCGCTGTGTAACTACCTGCTTCGCCTAGGGTGGGGCTACGGCAATGCGGAAATCTTAGACCGTAACGAGCAAGTCTCTCTATTCGACATTAGCGGTGTCGGCCGTGCCCCGAGTCGCATGGACTATGCAAAGCTCCTCCATTTTAACGCCTTCTGGTTGCGCAAGGCAGAAGATGAGCGGTTAACTGCCGAAACAGTACGTCGCATCAAACGCGACCACAGCCTAGAGGTAACCCCCGATGCCGCGAGCCGAATTAACGCTCTGATGCCTAGCCTCAAAGAACGCGCTCGCACTCTCAATGAACTCGCCGAGGCAGCGCTTTTCCTCACTCGTGAACCACCGCTGCCTATGACTGCAAAAGCTGCCGCCCAAATCAATCCTGAATCGAGAGAGGATATAGCCAATCTGATCGAAATCCTCCGCACGACTGAATTCGAAGCACAGTCATTACATGCGAGATTAGTAATTTTTGCGGAAGAGAGCGGAAAAAAACTAAGCGCCATCGCCCAGCCTCTTCGTGCGGCCTTAACCGGAAGCACCACCAGCCCCCCTATCGATCTTGTAATGGCTGCCCTTGGTCGCAAGGTGACCATCAGCCGGCTCAAAAATGTAATTGACAAATAAGAATGTCGATCCTTGCCGGGATGACGCCGGATCATCTACTAGTTCTACAAACTAATTGTTTATAATGTTTCACCTAACACACGCCCACATCAACGAAAGGAAATAAAAAAAACGCCCTCCTAAATCACAAGTTCCGGAAACGTCGCGTTGTGGACATACCATCGTTCGAGCGCAAGATATTCAAGGGAATTATACAGTTTCATAGCATCGTATGCGCCGTCACTGGTTTTGTAGGCCCGTTTTTATTTATTCTCCGGCCAAAATAAGGTAATTCCAGCTGTTCTGGCGCCTAGCTCATAAGAGCACCGAGACTGGATTAATGGCTCTCCTTAACCAGTTCTTTTCTAATCAGAAGTGTTAATGTGTGCCGACAAAAAACGCTTCCACTCGGAACTAGCACTACTTTGGAAGAATTTTAGTGTTGGACGAAGTTTAGTGATTCCCAGGAGAGGGTTTGCGTGATTCACAGGAGGTCGGCTCATGGAGGGCTGACCAATGGACGTTGACTGGCGAACGGATCTCGATGCTCGCTTACGCCGTTTATTGCGGCGCTACGGCACAAGACGAGGGCGCGGATGTGTCCAGCCTATATCGCTGGACTGATGGTCCGGGAGACCGCAAGAGCGTCCAGCCGATGGCGGCGCGCGCTGCCGAGGTCGGTTACGATCAGCTTCATTATTTCGTCGCTGCCGGAGTTTGGGATAGTGCCGCACTCGAGGCCGCGCTGCTGAAGAAGGCAGATGGCCTGGTTGGCGCCGACGCGGGGCTGATCGTCGATGCCACGGCATTGCCGAAAAAGGGCGAGCATTCGGTCGGCGTCGCGCCGCAATAGGCCTCGTCGCTCGGAAAGACCGCCAACTGTCAGTCGCTGGTCTCGCTAACGTTGGCGTCGCGCGAGGTTCCGGTGATGGTGGGCCTGCGGCTATTCCTGCCCGAAAGCTGGACAGATGATCCCGAGCGCATGGCGCGGGCTCGTGTGCCGGAGGATAGGCGGACCGCTCTGACAAAGCCGGAGATCGCGATCGAGGAGATCGATCGCATCATCGCCTCTGGCGCGCGTTTCGGATGCGTCCTTGCCAATTCTGGGTACGGCTCCAGCGGGCCTTTCCGACAGGCTCTGAGCGAGCGTGGTCTGCTTTGGGCGGTGGGGTTGTCGCAACGCCAGAATGTCTATCCCGCCGACGTTGCCCTGATCTTCCCCATTGCGAAGACTGGAAAGCCTCGCAAACACCACATCCCTGATCAGCCTCCAATCTCTGCTGAAGCGTTGATGGCTGGAGGGAAATGGCAAACGGTCAGCTGGCGGTGGGGCGTCAAAGGTCGGCTGACTTGTCTCTTCGCG
>JAJZCS010000278.1 GCA_021829055.1 Pseudomonadota bacterium | reverse complement strand
GTAATACCATCGGCTGCAAGCACCGATTGGGCCTAGCTGTTCAGGAACGGATTGGTCGCATTGATCAGCCAAGCCGTGCCCGGCCCGGGCTGATCAACAGCGTTCGACGTCCCGAACCCAGTATACGAATAGTTCGGCTGGTTATACGCCTGCCGCGCACCGACGTAGTTCAGAGATACGGATGTTCTAAAGTGCAGATTGCGACTGAAGTCATAGCTTGCAATTCCGTAGAACAATGCCCGTTTCAAAGGTGCCTGAAGCGATGAGAGCGGCGCCAGATTGAGTGAATCGCCATCACTCGACTGCGAATCATATAACGGATCGCCGTTTAGGCCATTGTAGGCAGATGGACCGTAGACGGTGCCAGGATTGAACGCAACTAGGTTGCCGTTGTTGGCGAACATTGCCGGAGTATTGGTGCCCGGCAAATAAATCAATCCAAAGGTGTTCGGATCAATAGGCAACCCACCGTTAGTTACGCCGTAGAATCGCGCATTGTTGGCAACGATTTGCGCCGGACCGCTAGAGGCTGGATTTGGCACAAACTGCTGTTGGATCGCACCCCATGGCCGCTGCGCGTAACTGACCGGAGTGGTTTGGTCATACTGTGCGTCAAATGCAAGATTGAGTTGGTGATTGAAAAAATCCCTTCCGAGTGCGACTTCCGCATCATATTCACCGGCATCCCACTTCGCGGAATTGGTGACACTTGCCTGGAATTCTTCGCCAACGTAGTGCTGGAGCATCTCGATGTTGACGACACCCGCGACGGCATCGGCACCGTAGACCGCCGCGCCGCTCGCCGGGACGATCTGTACGCGCTTCAGGAAGAACGACGGGAAGTTGTTCAAGTCAACCTGCGTGCCGCCGTTATTGGCAAAGATGTTGGCCGGATTGTCCGAGACGTATCGCAATCCGTTGACCAGACCCAGCGTGCGGTTGCTGCCAAGGCCGTAAAGGTTTGCATAGTTGACGCCGACGCCAAAGCTGTTCTGTGCGCCCGCCGGGGTAATGCTACCTTGCATATCCGGCAGCGAATTCAGTGCGTTGGCGACATTCGTGTACCCGTGGTCACTCATGTAGGCTGAGTTGACGACGGTATCGACGGGAAAAGCCGTTAAATGAGCATGTTCAGTCTCGATGCGCGAACCAGTGACTACTACCTCGCTCAATTGCGTAGGAGGAGCCTGGGTCTGCGGAGCAGCAGGCCCCGTGCTGAGGATTTACTGGCTTTCTTGCGCTTCGCGGTCGACTGTGTCGGTGTCTGCGTTGATTGTGGCCGCATGGGCTTGACCACGGCGGCATGTGCCTCACCGGCACCCACTGTCGCACACAGAAGAATCGCTTGTGCACCGTAATCATCCAGAACAGGATTATTGAGGAATGTGAGCGTCGCAGTGTTGACGAGCTTTAGTGTAGAAACCTTTGTGCCTGCAAACGCAAGCGGTGAGAAAAGTAGAATTGCCGTAATGGCCAGTGATTTGAAGTTCATGTTTGCCTCCCGTTGAAAAATGAACAGTTGTATTTACCGGAGGACGACCATCCAACAAATCACAGGGGTACGACAACTGCGAGAAAAACACGCGCGACGCGCTTACAGCCGACGCTGGGCTCATAACCGTAAGCGTAATCCAAGTAGCCAGTTTGCCGATGCTTCGAGACAGATTACGTGTCGAAAAACTTTACATATTCAGGTGACTATCCGTACAACATGTTGATTTTGTTACCTGGCATAAAATATGCTAAACAACAGTTGGCGCCGTGAGCCGGCGGAATAGCGGGCGTGACACCAGTGAACACGGAGCTGTGTTCAAGATGTGCTCTATGGGCACCGATCCCGCGAGTTCCGACCATCCGGAGTGGAGCGAAGGCGGATAAATAATTCTAAGGGGAGAGGCTATGAAGAACATTATCTTAAGCGGCGTAATGGCTCTGACGCTTGCCGGGGTGTTCGGCCCGCAGGCTCATGCAGGCGCCTTCACCGTGACGTTCACGCAGGTGGGCAGCAATGTGGTCGCCACCGCAACTGGGTCCATCGACTTAACCGGATTGTCGCTTATCCAGGCGGCGGCCGCTGGCGGAGGCGCATGCGCAGATGTAACCCCGTCAACTGGGGAATTCGGCGTCGGAGGAAACGGCCCTTGCAATACGACCACGCCCGGACCCGGAGACGTATGCCCGTCAGGTGAGACATTATCGGGTACCGCCCCATACGCCTATTGCGATAACTGGACGCCTGCAGACACCTACATCGGAAACATCAGCGGGCCAGCGACTTTAGGACCTGGACCTGACAGTGTTACCCTCAGCAGCTCTATCGTCGGCGTTTTCGGCACTGTTAACTCCAGCAGCTCTAGCGGCGACGTTTTCGACTTCGCCTACAACAGCTTCTGTGTCCCTTCCCCTTCTAACTCTTGCGCCAACCTCGAAAGCACCCTCTTTGTGCCAGCTGGCTATGTTTCCGGCGACCCTCTGTCGGGCACCTCAACCTGGGATAACGCCACGATCGCGAGTCTGGGCCTGGCGCCCGGTACCTACACCTGGTCGTGGGGAACAGTAACGGACCCGAGCATATCGACGAACGTCCAGGCGCCCACAGTGCCCGAGCCCGGCTCCCTGGCCCTCCTCGCGGCTGGTCTGCTGGGTCTGGGGTTCGTTATGCGGCGGCGGAAGCTGCGCACGGAACGATGAGCGAGCGCATTCAACGCCGCGACCCATTTCCTAATTCATGCCACTCGTGGCGAAAGGCCCGGGGATGACGTCATCACGCATTAGCGGAATCGGCCAAGACCATATCGGCTCCCTTCGCCGCGATCATGAGTGTCGGCGCATGCGTATTGCCGCTGGTGATGGAGGGCATGATTGACGCGTCTATGACCCTGAGGGACTGCACACCATTGACCCTGAGTCGAGGATTGACGACTGCCGTGCGGTCTGTACCCATCCTGCAGGTTCCGGCAATGTGGTAGACAGGCCCGACATGCTCACGAAGAACCGCCGTCCATTCCTCGTCCGATTGAATTGATGGCCCTGGAAATATCTGGCTCTGTTGAATTTTGAGTGGGCTACGCCGCGACGTAGGGGTTGATTCTGGAGAAGTCGAGCTTGCCTGCGATCATGAAGATGACGGTGCGGATTGTTTTGAAACGGACATATCCGCGTGCCTTGCGCTTGGCAGCCTGGAACAACC
>JAJZCS010000027.1 GCA_021829055.1 Pseudomonadota bacterium | reverse complement strand
TTGGTCCAAGCTTGGCTGACACGACCTGGTTGCCGGATCAGGCTCCATTTCATCCCGGCCTATTGTCCGCATCTCAATCCGATTGAACGATTGTGGGGGCCGATGCACAGGCACACCACCCACAACAAATGCTACGCCAGCCTCAAAGATTTCAGCGTCGCAATGTTGGATTTCTTGTGCAGCGACGTACCCAAAAACTGGAACGCTTGGTGCGACGCGGTCACGGATAACTTTCGTATCATAAACCCAACGAAATACCTGATTCTGACCTGAGCGGGGTATAGCCAATATAATAGAATAAATTCAGGCGTGTTGAACAGTGTTGGCAGATAGTCGGCAAACTATAAAAAATTCTATATTTACGGTATTGCACAAACAATATTTCTGGCAATGGGCACCGCATGATAACGGTTAATTCTTTGTCCGTCCGGCTCTAGCTCTGTTGATTTCTTTGCAGTTAGGCGGCAGATCGCGAATCGTTTCCAGTATTCGTCGGTGTTGCATATAAGGAACAAGCTTGCTCGTTGAGCCCCCGACACTTCATTGTATCAATTGGTCCGATGCCAAGTTTATCCAGAGATAAGGTTTTCGAAAATCAAGCGCGCGTCAAGACGTTTTGTCCAGAGCGCAATTTTTATTGAGAAGTCTTTGTGTCTTGATTGGACAGGAACATGGTCCGAGGCTACAGATACTGATATCATTCTCGTCAACGTGATTCCACCATTATCTGGTTTGCGCCTCTTAACGCGATTCTTGGATACGTTGTCGATCGGACGTCCCATAGAATTTCAATTGCGATAGGCTCACGACAGATCCTCCATGGTTGATAATCAGAAAAGGAAAGGATGCACCGTTGCGTTTTGATGAAATCACGGCCGTACAGCCGACCTACCAGAGTCTCGCCGCCGACTACGCCGACGTACATGAGGCCCTGGACAGAGGTGATCTCCGTAGGGCACTCGCGGAATGGGATCGATTGCGTCGAGTCAACGAGACGTGGCTCTCGCTCGTCCATCTCCATTTTTCTCAAGACACGTTAAACCCTCAATACAAATCGGATCGAAACTACGCGGATGAACTTGGCCCGGTCATTATCGGGTACGACACCGCGATCCGGCGTCGCTTGCTTGCTCTGGACGCCGCTCCAGTCGTTACGCAGTATGGTCAGCACGCCTTGGATATCTGGCGGAATGAGGTAACCACCTTTGATGCTGTGATTGCCGAAGATCTTGAAGAAGAATCTAGGCTTGAGGCGAGGTATACTGAACTTCTGGCGTCGGCAAAGATTGAGTTTGATGGTAAGATCCTCAATCTGGCAGGCTTGGTTCCGTACACTGAAAGTCTTAATCGGAATACACGTTACCGTGCCACAAGAACTCGCTGGGTTTTCTTTGAAAAGAATGGAGACGAACTTGATGAGATCTATAGTCGTTTGACCAGGTTGCGTCACGCCATGGCCTGCAAGCTCGGCGATACGACGTTTACGGCGCTCGGCTATAGACGGATGGGAAGGTTGGACTACGGCGTTGAGGAAGTCGCGAGTTACCGCCGCGAAATACTTACTCACGTGGTGCCGCTGATCGGCAGGGTGATCAGACAACGCCAGCATGAGAATCACCTTGATGTTCTCTATGCTTGGGACGAGGCGCTGGTTGATGCTGCAGGAAATCCGAAACCTGAGGGCGACGGTGATACGCTAGCTTCCAAAGCGCAACTGATGTTTAACGGGATGGATTCGCGGCTTGCTGGCTTTTATCGGCGGATGAATGATGGAAACTTTATGGATCTTATGATTAGACCCACAAAAGCAGGTGGTGGCTTTTGCACAGCATTTCCAATCTTTGGCATGCCTTATATTTTTGCAAATTTTAATGGAACCCATCATGACATTGACGTGTTTACTCACGAAATGGGACATGCCTTCCAATACTACCAAAGCCGCAATCAGCCTACGGTAGACTATTTGTGGCCGACCGCAGAAGCCGCCGAGATTCATTCAATGGCTCTGGAATTCTTATCGTACCCTATGATTGACACAATGTTTGGTGAGCAGGCCGAACGTTATCGCCGCATGCATCTTATCAGCGCACTTGAATTCTTGCCCTATGGTGCCTGTGTTGATCATTTCCAACATGAAATATATGCCAATCCGAATGCATCCCCAAGCGAACGCCATGCTATATGGCTCAAGCTGGAAAGACTTTACTTACCATGGCGGAAATGGGGGGATCTGTCTTATCCGGCGAAAGGAGGGCGATGGCAGGCACAGGGGCACATTTTTAGCTCTCCTTTCTACTATATTGACTACACGTTGGCGGGCTGTTGTGCCTTACAGTTTTGGGTGAAGTCGCAAGAGAATTACCGGGCCTGTTTTGACGCGTACGTCAACCTTTGCAGCCTTGGTGGTTCCGCACCCTTTACGGGGCTCATTGAGGCGGCTGGACTGAAATCTCCCTTTGAACCTGGTGTCCTGGAGGGTGTGGTGAAAGTCGCTGCCCAACGACTGGCGCTTTAGGCTTTTCTCCAGTCTGACTGATTTGCCAGATGCCGGTACAAGCTAGCGTAGTGGCGTGCCGGGATGCTCCAAGAAACGTCAAGTTGCATGCCGTTGATTTGCAGCCGTCGCCAGGCGTTCCGGTCGGCGTATATATTTGCAGCTCGACGTAAGGCGGTTCGGAGACCATCAGCCGTTGTTGGCGCAAATTGGATGCCTGTGGCCACCCCCGCAGAAAGAGCCGCCTCGTTGGCATTAATAACTGTGTCTATGAGGCCCCCGACTTTCGAAACAATTGGCACTGCACCATAATGCTGCGCTGCAAGCTGTGTTAAACCGCAAGGCTCGAACCGCGAAGGAACGAGAATCGCGTCTGCGCCACCCTGGATACGGTGAGCCATGGTTTCGTCGAATCCTTTCAGGAACCCGATCAGCCCAGGGTTTGCGGTTGCGGCTCTCTCCAGTTGATTCTGCAGTTCAGCATCCCCGGAACCAAGAGCGATAAACTGGGCACCAATCGCACGTATCGTATCGATACACTCAAGAATTAAGTCAACGCCCTTCTGCCACGTTAGCCGTGATACGAAGCCAATCAGCATGCTTCCAGCCGCTTTCGGTAGACCTGCCGCGCGCTGCACGGCCATTCGGTTCATCTCGCGTTTGATTAGTGTGCGGGCGTCAAAATGTGCCGCCAGGTGTCCATCTGTGGCGGGATCCCAAATCTTTGTGTCAAGTCCGTTTAGAATTCCGACGAGCGTGCCTGCACGCTGTCGAAACAATCCGTGGAGTCCCATGCCCAGTTCGGGAGAAAGAATTTCCGCGGCATAACTCGGAGAAACAGTCGTGATTACATCAGCACATTGTAGTCCAGCTTTGAGAAACCCAATGGAGCCAAAATATTCAACCCCTTCAGTCGTAAATGCTTCGCTTGGCAAACCAAGTGTGCCTAAAAGGTCGGCCGGAAATTGGCCTTGGTAAGCAAGGTTATGGACGGTCATAATCGACGGCGGGCCACGGTGGCCAGCGTAGCGCAAATAGGCAGGTAGCAGACCGGCCTGCCAATCGTGTGCCTGCACGACGTCGAATGTCAGCGCAGGAATTGCCCCGGATGCTAGATCCGCACCGACGCGCGCAAGTGCCCCGAAGCGTTGCGCGTTGTCAGCCCAGTCAAAACCAGTAGGATCAAGATAGGGCCCACCCGGGCGGGCGTAAAGATGCGGTGCGTCGAGTACCAATAGATCGAGGTCCGCGACACGGGTTCCGATGATTCTGGCGGCTGCACCTTGGAGTTCAGGGTAACGAAGTAAAATCTCACCTGATCCACTTTCCGCCATAACGGATGGGTAGCCAGGTATTAAAGTCATGGTACTCACACCTTCTCGGGCAACCGCACCCGGCAGAGCCCCAAGAACATCGGCAAGTCCACCAGTCTTTATGAGAGGAAATATTTCCGATCCGACCGCGAGCAGCTTCACGGGTGACGCAGTCTATTGATCATTGGCTGGGTGATCAGGCTAATGCCAGATGCGGTGTAGCGAAATCTTCTCCTGTCATCTTGAGGGTCTTCTCCGACCACTAGGCCTGGTGGGATTTGCACTCCGCGATCGATTACCACGTTAGTTAGCCGTGCATGCCGGCCGATATCGACATCCGGCAGCACAACTGCTGCCGTCACCATCGAAAACGAATTGACCTTAACGCCCGAAAACAGCAATGTTCGGCGGATCGTTGCGCCAGAAACAATGCAACCGCCGCACACGAGTGACGAGATCGCATGGCCCCGTCGCCCTTCCTCATCGTGGATGAATTTGGCGGGTGGGGTGCCTTCGGTGTAAGTCCAGATTGGCCAGGCGCGATCATAGATATCCAGCGCGGGCAGAAAATCCGACAGATCAATGTTTGCTTCCCAGTAAGCCTCAATCGTGCCGACGTCGCGCCAATAGGAGGCTCGCTCATCGGCGGAGCGCACGCAGGAACGACCGAAGTGATGGGCATAGGCGCGTCCCTCGCGCACCATTTGAGGAATGATGTCCTGCCCAAAATCATGCCCAGATCCAAGGCAGAGGGCATCTCGCTGCAGAATTTCGATCAATAACCTCGTGTTGAACACGTAGATACCCATGCTGGCCAAACATACATCTGGATGATCAGGTATGGATGGCGGTGATGCGGGCTTTTCAAGAAAATCAAGAATTCTTCCAGAGCGATCAACCTGCATGATCCCAAATGCCGAACCTTGGCTCTGTGGCACCTCGATGCAGGCAACCGTCACATCGGCTCCTGTCGCAACATGCTCCTGCAACAGCACCTCATAGTCCATCTTGTAGATATGATCACCAGCCAGTATGAGGATATACTCCGGGTCGATGCTTTCGATGATCTCGATGTTCTGATAGACAGCATCCGCCGTACCAAGATACCATTTTTCTTCTGAGACTCTTTGACTGGCCGGCAGTATATCAAAGCTCTCATTGCGCTCACGTCGCAGAAAAGTCCATCCAAGCTGCAAGTGACGGATTAGGCTGTGTGCCTTATATTGGGTTGCCACCCCAATATTGCGAATTCCGGAATTGAGGGCGTTAGAGAGCGCAAAATCGATGATTCGCCATTTTCCACCAAAATGTACAGCCGGCTTGGCTCGCTTATCAGTCAACTCATGAAGCCGGGAACCCCTCCCACCCGCGAGCACATAGGCCATCGTACGCCGAGCCAGCGGCGTTACCGGTCGTAACTGTCTCGTATCGGGGAACAAATCCATGAGTTTTCCTCCACGTGGCTGGTGACAGATGCCTGTGGCAAAATGGGCGATGAACTGGGCCGCAACGGTGGCATGGTGCGGATTTCATTCAGAGACATCGATTGCCTGGGTCCTCCACACGTCGCGCGAATATTCACGGGTTGCCCGATCCGCCGAGAAATAGGCCATATGTGCAGTATTTAGTATACTCGATCGCCACCAGGATACGGGATCATGCCATTTTGCGTCCACTGATTTCTGTGCGTAACAGTACGCATCGAAGTCCGCAGTGATGTAAAACCGGTCGTCATTCCGTAAGCCATGCGTTAGACTGTGAAAACGTTCCTTTTCATCCGGAGAGAAGACACCCGACTCAATTGCCGCCAGAACGGCGATCAATTTTTGTGATGTTGCAATTGCGTCACTGGGAGACCAACCCGAATTTTTGTATTCGGAGATCTGTTCGGCGGTGAGACCAAAGATCGTGATGTTGTCAGAACCTACGTGGTCCCTGATTTCGACATTGGCTCCGTCTAGCGTACCGATCGTCAGAGCGCCGTTAAGCGCCAATTTCATGTTGCCAGTTCCCGACGCTTCCATTCCCGCAGTTGATATCTGTTCGGAAAGATCGGCTGCTGGTATGATTAGCTCAGCGAGGCTAACATTGTAGTTCGGCAGAAATACGACCTTCAATTGTCCGCAAAGAGAAGGGTCGTTGTTGATAACATTAGCCACGTCGTTTATAAGTTTGATAATCAACTTGGCATCATGATAGTTTGCTGCAGCTTTCCCCGCGAAAATTTTTACGCGGGGCACAAAGCTGGCCGTCGGCTTTGTGCGAATTTCCTGATACAGTGCAATGGTCTCCATAATGTTCAACAACTGGCGCTTGTATTCATGGATTCGCTTGATGTGAACGTCGAACAGTGCATCAGGATCGACTTTGATATCTAGGGTGTCGCGGATATAATGAGCAAGAGGAACCTTGCGTTCCCGGCGGCATGCAATAAACCTGTCACGAAATCCCATATCTTCTGCCATTAAAGCCAATCCTGAGAGTTCGTCCGGGGTGTCACAAAGGTTCTCGCCAAGTGCCTCAACGAGTAAGTGCGTCAATGCAGGGTTTGCTTCAAATAGCCAGCGTCGGAACGTGATTCCATTGGTCACGTTTGTAATCTTTTTTGGAAAGAGCGTGTTGAGATCGCGAAACACGGTTTCGCGCATCAATCGGGTGTGAAGTTGCGACACGCCGTTGACGCGATGTGCGGCAATGAATGCCAGCGTGCTCATTCTTACCCTGCGGCCGTGTGCTTCTTCGATTACGGAGACGGCGGCGAGGTCAGTTTCCGGGCGATGGGTACGCACGCTTTCCAGGTGTGCCCCATTGATCATGTAGATAATTTGCATGTGGCGCGGCAGCAACCGCTCCAGCAGCGGTACAGGCCACGTTTCCATGGCTTCTGGTAACAGTGTGTGATTGGTGTATGAAAATACCTGCTGGGTAATTTCCCACGCTTCATCCCACATCAAATCATGAACGTCGATCAGGAGCCGCATTAGCTCGGTTACGGCAATAGCCGGATGGGTATCATTGAGTTGAATGGCCGCTTTGTCTGGCAGGCTACGCGGATCGCCGAATTGCCGTTGGTGCCGGCGCAGGATATCTTGTACAGATGCAGAAGCGAAGAAATACTCCTGACGCAGGCGCAATTCTTGGCCTGCCGGAGTAGCGTCGCTGGGATACAATATCCTCGTGATTGATTGGGCCGCGACGTCCTGAGCCAAAGCCCCTAGATAATCCCCTGCGTTGAAGCTTTCCAGATGGAGTGGATCAACTGCCCGAGCTGACCAGAGCCGCAATGTGTTAACATGCTGGCCACGCCAGCCAACTACCGGTGTGTCATAGGCGATGGCACGTATGCATTCGCGAGGTTTCCAGATTTGCTTGGCCTCACCACACTTGTTGGCGATGGTCTCGACATGTCCACCAAAACAAACATCGAATGCAAGCTCGCGCCGAGGGAATTCCCACGGGTTTCCGAATAAAAGCCAGTCTTCGGGCAGCTCGTGCTGGTGCCCATCGTGGATGGCTTGGTGAAACAGCCCGTTATCATAGCGGATACCATACCCGTAGGCGGGAATTCCGAGGCAGGCCATACTTTCGATGAAACAGGCAGCTAGCCGTCCAAGACCGCCATTGCCCAGTGCAGCGTCTGGTTCAGCTGCACGGACCATGGTGATATCGACACCAATTTTGGCAAGAGCCGAACGGGTTACTTCGCTCATCCCAAGGTTGGTCAGCGTGTCAAAGAGCAGGCGACCGATTAGGAACTCGAGCGAAAGATAATAGACTCTTTTACTGCCCTGCGCATACACGCGATTGTTGGTTTCGATCCAGCGTTCGACAACCCGATCGCGCAGAGCTAAGGCGAGTCCTACGAACCAGTCACGTTCTGTGGCAGTGAATACATTTTTTCCAACGCCGTACACGAGCTTGGCGAGTATCGTTTGAGCCCAGTCCTCAGCGTTTCGAATTGTGGGAAGCCGAGGCGGCGCTCCCCCGAGCAGCGAGCTGTTTTGCTGAAATGGGCGGCTAGAAATCTTGCTGTCATCCATTCTATTTATCCATTGATCACAGCGCTGTTACGCTATGATCAATTGCAGCCTCCCGAATAGGTTGAGGAATTATGACGTAGACATGCACTGAATTGACGAGTCGGGCAATCAAAATTACACAAGACCCCAACGGGGTAGACACTTGGCGTCGAGTGTATCGGGACGCAGGCCGGCTCGCATGCGCTCGATAGCAGCCCATGCGACCATCACTGCATTGTCCGTACAAAGCCTCATTGGTGGAGCTATGAGCGGCAGCCCCGAACGGACCGCGACCGTGGTTAGGGTGGAACGAATTGCTTGATTTGCTGCAACACCGCCAGAGGCAACAACGGCGGTTGCGTCCGGCGTAAGCGCGACCGCTTGGCGGAGGCGGTCAGCCAGTATATCGAGCACCGCTGCTTGGAATGAGGCAGCTACATCCGCAGCAAATCGTATATCTAATGCCCCGCTTTCCATTCGGCCAACGAGTTGGGCAACTGCGGTCTTAAGGCCGGAAAACGAGAAATCACAGCCGCCACGACCCAACATCGGCCGCGGCAATTGGATAGCCGCCGCATCGCCCGCCATTGCAAGCTGTTCGAGGGCTGGTCCACCCGGATATGGCAGCCCGAGAATTTTCGCAACTTTATCGAACGCTTCACCCGCTGCGTCGTCCCTGGTAGTGCCGACTACCCGGTATTCACCGACGCCCCGAACGTCGAGCAACATGGTATGTCCCCCAGAAGCCAGTAGAAGGAGGTACGGGAAGGCTGGTGTCGTTTTGGCAATTCCAGGCAGGCGCGCGGTGAGCGCGTGTGCCTCGAGATGATTGATCGCATAAAAATCGGCTCCTGTTGCCAGCGCCATCGCCTTTGCGAAATTTGCGCCTACGATCAATCCACCGATCAGCCCGGGCCCTGTGGTCGCCGCGACCGCACGAAGACCGCTGGCTTTTAAGCCTGCCTGTTTCAAGACTGTCTGCACCATTGTCGGCAGCGTCGTAAGATGCGCTCTTGCCGCGATTTCCGGTACTACGCCGCCAAATTTCGCATGTTCGGTAATTTGGCTTGCTACCGCCTCGGCAAGAACTTTGCCGGCGTCGTCGAGAATGGCGCATGCGGTTTCGTCGCATGAAGTCTCGATTCCTAGGACTGGCTGACCAAACCGCGACCGGTTTGTACCGACAGCGCTGAGCGCTTTTCTTTCCATGGCGATCCATCTACTCTTGCTTGATGACTCAGAAAAGCGCACGACACTTGGAACGCGTCGGCCCGATCAGCCCTCATAGCCGGAACCTGCCGCTCCGCGTCGGTACCCGTGGTTCCCCCTTGGCGCGCCGGCAAACAGCCTTGTTTCTCGACGAACTCCGCCGGGTTTGCCCTGTTCTGGGTGTCGCTCCGGAAAGCTTCGCAGAAGAAATCATTACGACCACTGGTGATCAGGTTCAGGATCGACGGCTCGCCGATATCGGTGGAAAGGGATTGTTCGCCAAAGAAATTCATGAAGCTCTTCTAGACTACCGGATCGATTTGGCAGTTCACAGTCTCAAGGATTTGGAAACGGTTCTACCGGATGGCGTTGTTCTCGCCTGTACCATGAAACGCGAGGATGCCCGTGACGCTTTGGTTCTACGGGGACAAAAGCGGCTTGTTTCTGTCTTTTCCGATATCTGGAGCCTCCTTCCTGGCGGTGCCAAAGTCGGTACGGCGTCGCTCCGCCGACAAGCACAATTGCTGCACGTCCGCCCAGATCTTTCGATTTCGCTCCTCCGAGGAAACGTGCGTACGCGAATCGACCGTGTGCGTTCCGGTGCGGTCGATGGTACGCTACTCGCTTATGCAGGCCTACGTCGGCTTGGTTTCGCCGAGGAGGTTAGTGGTGTCATTGATCCTGATGTGATGGTGCCGGCTGCGGGACAAGGCATCATAGGGATCACGGTGCGCGCAGCTGATGTCGCATTAGCTAGCCTTCTGGTGGCGGTAGAATGCTCTGAAGCAAAGGCGGTATCGACTGCTGAACGAGCTCTTCTAGCGGCTCTTGATGGATCCTGTCGTACGCCGATCGGCGGCCACGCTCGTATCTTTCCGGATGGTTCTCTACAGCTGACCGGTCTCGTTGCACGTGCAGATGGCAGTTTTCTTCTCAAACGTAGCATTAGTGGAATTAAGACCGATGCTGACCGCCTTGGTAAGGAGCTTGGAAATTCGCTTCGCCGAGATTCGCCTTCCGATATCTTCGCTTGCTGATGGCGGGTCTGGCCATGAATCTTAAGGTCTTGGTCACAAGGCCAGAGCCGGGAGCGTCCGCTACGGGCGAGAGGATACGTCGACTTGGCCACCACCCGATACTTTCTCCCTGCCTTGTAATTACGGCTCGCCGGGTACCTTTTCCCACGCGACAGGACGCTGTCCTGATCACCAGCGCGCAGGCTCTGCCAGCTCTGACCCATTTACCGAGGCAAATTGAAATCTTCGCGGTTGGCGAAGCCACAGCGGCTCAGGCCCGGGAAGCCGGCTTTTGTGCCGTAACTGCTGCGGGCGGAACGGCGGCGGACCTTGCCGTTCTGGTCGTGGGCCGCCTGCCACCGGGAGCAAATCTGCTTTTTCCTACGGGCGCTGGCAATGGCTTGCCGCTCGCAAACCTGCTCCGTGGGGCCGGTTTTTGTGTCCGTCGCCATGTTGCTTACCGCGCTACCCCCGCCACCAGTCTTACTGAGGCGGCGCTGGCGGGTCTCGACGCAGGCGTAATCGAGCGGGTTCTGGTTTTTTCCCAAGCCACTGGGCGCCATTTCTCTGCGCTCGTCCGTCAGTCGGGCCGCACGAATGCGTTGCGCCATTCCATCGCCATCGCGATCAGTTCCAAAGCTGCGGCTTCTCTGGAAAACCTGCCATTCGCTTCAATCGAAACGGCAATGGCGCCCGATCAGGAACACATGCTAGCGATGCTACCATGAGCGAGCACAGACCGCCTCCAGAGTCGACGCAGGAGCCAAAAGCAGCGACGGACCATGAACCCGACGTGGAAGATGGGCTGCAAAAACAGGTGATGGCCGAGTTAAGCGATACAGCTCCGTCCGTGCGAGAATCCATTTTGCAATCGTCTGACGCAACGGAGGCGTCACGGCGAGGTGAGATGGCGGCTGAAAGAGAGTCCTTCTACCAACATAAGCGGCAAAACGGTGCTGTTGTCATTCTCGTTGCTGTCTTGTTGTTTCTGCTTGCCGGTGCGGGAGGGGGACTCATTTACCTGCTGCGTCAACGCGTGAGCGCAAATACTCTTTACCAGGGGCAGATGGTCGCGTTGCGGAATCAGATTGAAACTCTCGAACACCAGATTGCGGGCCTGGGCGCCGGACCATCAGTACCCCAGCAGGCAACAGCAGGGGCGAAGCGTATGAAAACGCCTGAGGTGGGGCTGGCTCAACTGGCCGCTCGACTCGAGGGGCAGGAAGTGGACTTTGCGTCACTCGCCGCCACTGTCGCTGCCGACCACGCTGCGGTTTCAAAGATGGAAGCGAACATCGGTGATTTTCCTGAACTTGCTGCGAAGGCCAGGCGCATGGTGAAAATCCAGGCCGCGATGCTGGCTCTGCAAACCGGCGTCCCGCTAGGAGATTTGACGAACGTTCCAGAGGCGCTAGGGCGATACGCGAAAAAGGCCCCTCCCACTGAGGCTGTTTTGCGTGCACAATTTCAGGTGTACGCCTCCAAGGCATTAGCCGTAGGTGGATACATCGATACAGGCCACAGCGGTAACCTTTGGGAGCGTATTCGCGCGAGTATAGTAGGTTTGGTTATGGTGCGTCGGGGAAACAAGATTGTGGTGGGTGACCGTGACGAGGCCATTATTAGCGATGCACGGGCCGACCTTGCGGAGGGAAATCTTACCGGGGCTGTGCAAAAACTCGGGAGTCTGCCGAAGAATGCGCAAGACGTCATGCACCCTTGGCTGACGCAAGCCGAGAATCTGCTTGCGGCTCGTGCGGCGCTATTGAAGCTTGCGGAGCAACAGTGATGTTGCGGGCTTTTCGGTTTGTGTTGCTCACCATCGTGGTGCTGGTGGTTGTTTGGTACGTGGCGACGCTACCGGGAGAAATCCAGATCGTTATCGGCGAAACCGAGATCAAGGCTGCGACTCCGGTGGCCGTTCTGTGCCTTGCCGCGCTTGATGGTTTTTTGTTGTTGATGATCGGTGTGATGCGCTTTTTCTGGCAGACTCCTGGCCGTGTGGCTGCAAGACGTGCCGCTAGGCGGCGTGACGCAGGTGTGCACGCCGCGGTTCGCGCACTTGCTGCGCTGGCAGCCGGTGATTTGAAAAGCGCCTCTGAGCATGCAAGGACTGCTCAGAGGCACACGCCCGATGAACCTCTTAGCCTGTACGTGGCAGGTGAAGCTGCCCGTCAGGCTGGCGATCACCGCGCCGCGGATACCCATTTCAGTACGCTTGCTACGCACAAGCAGGTGGGTTTCCTCGGGTGGCATGGGCTCTTATCGCATCACGCCAATGATACGCACGATGGCTCGTCAGCCGTGACTGCCGCGGATCTTCGTGCAGCAGTAAGTAGTTATCCGACTTCCGCTTGGCTCCGTAACCAGCGCCTGCGAATCGCTGCAAGTCAAGGTGACTATGCTCAAGCAGCCCGCCTTGCGGATAATCGTGCAGAACGCGCGGCGCTCGCGATTATGGCGTCGCGCAACGCGCAGAGAGCAAATTTCGCCGTCGATTGGGCGCGCCATGCGGTCCGAGCCAACCCCGATTCCGCGGTCACTTGGTTGCAACTCGCCCACGCGCATCAGCGCGCGCAGTGGCCGCAGGCTTGGCATCGCCATCGCGCTCGGATTGCCCTTCGTAATGGGTGGAAATTGGCTCCACACCCGGATATCGCTTCCGCGTTCCTGAAGGAAATTGATGCGCCACTGGATCGTGCTCGTGCCGCGCAAAGCCTTGCGGCACTGAATCCGAACAGCCCTGAGTCAGCTAAACTGCTTGCTGAAACAGCTCATGCCGCACAGCTCGAAGGGGAAGCTCGGCGACATGCGGCTGCTGCGCAGGCGGCGGGAACGGAATGGGTTTGCTCATCCTGCCAAGCGGAGGTTCGAGATTGGCGTTACGATTGCCCGCGCTGTGGCGCCATTGGCGCTCTCGTTTGGTCAAAGAAGGGGGATATCAACGCAACCGAAACAGCGGCGGCCGCTCCCGTCCACTCCAAAAACCCCAAAGATGTTAGCCCACCGTGAAGCCGTATTTGGCGCATACTCGAGTTTTCGAAAGGAGGAAGAATGATTCCGAACGTGCAGCTACCTGACGGCACTCCTGTGCCCGCCCTAGGCCAAGGGACCTGGGGGATGGGCGAGCGGCGGAGCGAGGCAAAAATGGAGGTGGCGGCGCTTCGCGCTGGAATCGAACTGGGCCTCTCGTTAATTGACACAGCTGAGATGTACGGCGACGGAGAAGCGGAGCACATCGTTGGTGCAGCGATTGCAGGGCAGCGGGAGCGTGTCTTCGTGGTTAGCAAGGTTTATCCGCATAACGCGTCTGCCACGGGTGTAGCAAGCGCGTGTAACAGAAGCCTGAAGCGTCTCGGCACCGACCGGATCGATCTTTATTTGCTACATTGGCGGGGTAGTTATCCCCTGTACGAGACGATTACAGCATTCGAGCGGCTGCGCGAGGCGGGATTGATCCGGCACTGGGGGGTATCCAATTTTGGCGTCGATGATATGGAGGAGCTTGCCGCACTGTCGGCAGGTTCAGCCTGCGCGACAAACCAGGTTCTTTACAATCTGGACGCCCGGGGAATCGAATTTGACTTGATGCCATGGTGTCGCTCTAGGAGCATTCCGATCATGGCCTATTCGCCACTGGGGCACACCGGGGGGCTACTACGATCGAGCGCGCTCACGAAAATCGCAGCGCGACACAACGCAACAGCCGCGCAGATAGCGATTGCTTGGAGCCTTCGCGACGGCATGACCATCTCAATTCCAAAATCCTTCACACTCGGTCACATAGTCCAGAATGCTGGTGCTGCCGACATCAAGTTGACCCAAGAGGATTTGCGCCAGATTGACGAGGCTCACAGACCGCCTCGCCGAAAGCAGCCTCTTGCCATTCTCTAGCCACGGTAAGAAAAACACAAATTTGTGTGTGCCGAATGTCAGGTATGATAATGTCGCGTTTCTTGCTGTTTTCCAGCTTGGACGACGCTTAAGCCGTTTTAAATATCGCACACCTGATCGTCTCCTGATACACCGATAGCGCCGCACGCTAGGTTTCATCGAGTCCACGCGTGGATG